>JBBRUM010000054.1:0-12808 GCA_038247815.1 Tepidisphaerales bacterium
AGCAGGGCACCGCGTCGGGACTTGGGGCGACAAGTAAAGTTGGGTGAGAAACGAGAGTCAGAAGTGGACGTGTGCGGTGTCAGGGCAGAACAGGACAATCCTACGACGTCGCCACGCGATTCGGAGAGCACGGAGTGGATTGGCGGGAAAGAAGGGGGTTAGTTGGCGGTGGAATCTCCGGCTGAACTGGAGAACAGGGAGACACGCCATTCGCGAGTGGCCGGGAGAAGAGCCTGAACCTTTGCCGAAGCAGAAACGGGTGGAGGGGGCGGGGCGGAGGGTCGCGCGGAGATTGGGCGTTGGGAAGCGGCGCGGGTTACCGCCGTGGCGGAGAACGTGAGAGAGTCGATGTCGAATCCGCCGGAGTCGATCTGGAGGGAGAGACGCTGTGTGCCCGCGGCGAGGCGGAGGTTGGCGAGGATGACGTCGACGAAGGAGTCGTTCGAGCCGGTGGCAGGGATCGAGACCGTACCGGTGAGGTTCAATCCGTTGGCTTGGATGTGGACGCGCCCGGTTGCGACGGGGGAGGTGACGCGGAGTCGAAGCGTATAAAAGCCTGTTTCGGCGACGTTGACGGTGTAGGTGAGGAATTCGTCGGGGGCGGTCCATCCGACCTGAAAGTTGCTTCCGCCGGAGCGCACGGGGCGGATGTCGACGGCGTCTTGGCGGTGGGCGTTGCCGTTGTTGGAGGGGTCGGCGTCGGCGAAGGCGATGTTTCGGCCGCCGGTGTCGTAGTCTTCGGCTTCGATGCGGGTGGAGATGGTGCGTGAGATGACTGGGAGCGTGGAGAAGGGGGCGGAGGGTGCGACGTTGGTGGTGTAGTAGCCGCGGCCGGAGGTTCCGATGATCAGGCGCTGTGGCGAGGAGGGGTCGAAGGTGATGACCTCGCCGGCGAGGTGGGAGAGGCCGGGGTTGAACTGCGTCCAAGCGGCGGGCGTGGGGGCGGCGAGGGAGCGGGCGGAGGTGGTGTAGTAAACACCGGAGGCGTGTGAGCTGTCGTGATATTGGTGGTCGTTGGTGATGAGGAACAGGCGGTCGGGGTTCTGTGGGTCGACAGCTGAGGCGGCGATAAGGGAGTCGCTCCTGATGCGTGTCCAGCCGGTTGACGGGGAGTAACGGTGCAGGCCACCGTTGTCGTTGGAGCGCCAGTTGGCGACGTAAATGCGGGAGGGGTCAGCGGGGTCGATGGCCACGTGCGTGAACGAGCCGGATTCATTCGGGCCGACTTGGACGGGGGAACCGGCGATCGCGGTGACGAACCAGCCATTGTGGCCGAGCTCATAGACGCCGTCGCGACCAGTGATGTAGATGTTGTCATAGACAACGTTTCCGTTCTCAACTCGGCGTGACTGGAAGGGGTCGGCGGTGATGCGACCGAAGGCGGGATCGACGCCGACTGCGATCTCACCCCACCAGAGACCGCCATCGGGTGAGCGGTAGATCTTTCCGTCGCTGACGACCCAGATTTGGTTGGGGTCGTCGGGGTCGATGTGGATGTCGGTCGGGGCGCCGGCGGCGTAGGGGAAGTTGTTGAAGCGAGCCCAAGTGAGGCCGCCGTCGAGGCTCTTGGCGACGGAGTACGCCCCGGACCACTGCTGGCCGAAGACGCCGACGGTGGTGAAGTTGCCATTGGCATCGGGCTTGGAGAAGGCGACGGCGCGGCCGCCGTTGTAGGTGTCCAAGCCCTGCTGGCGACGCCACGAGTAGCCGTCGTCGAAGCTGGTCCACTGGTTGCCCGCGTCCATGGCTTGGAAGGAAATGTGACCGGCGAGGTAGGGGTTGGGTGAGACATCCCATGCGACCCAGCCGGCGAAGCCGCGCCCGCGGAGGGCTCCGGCGGGGGCGTTGGCGGGGGTGGTGTTCATCACTTCGGTCCAGACTTGTCCAGCGTTATCGGAGGCAAAGAGGTTGTCGGAGTTAACTGCGTAGACGCGGTTAGCGGCGTCAACGTGGAGGTAGGTGGTGGAGGGGCCGGCGGGTTGCGTACGCGGGAAGTTATTGGTGGCGTCGCCCATGACCCGTTGCCATGAAAAGCCGCCGTTGGAGGACCGGAAAACTCCGGCTTGGCCGGACGCGAAGTTCTCGTTGCCCACGTAGAGGATGTTGCCGTTGGAGCTTTGAACGGCCATGGCCTTGTAACTGGCGTTGGGATCCAAGCCGTTGGCGGCGGTGGGGAGGGCGGCCGAGCCCGCGCCGTTGGAGGGGGTGAAGGTCGAACCGCCGTTGACGGACTTGTACACGCCCTGGCCATTGCCTAGGCCCACCCAGAGTATGTTGGAGTTGGTGGGGTGCGTGACGACGAACTGAACGTCCGGGCTGGCGGGCAGCCCGGAGGAAAGCGGCACCGGTGCGGTTGTGGGGGAGGTGTCAGAGAAGCGGTAAAGGCCCCGCTCGTCAACGGCGACGAAAATCGTGTTGCCGTTGGCGGCATAGGCGGCGTGCATGATGTTGAAACGCCCGGCAGGATAGTTGCCTGAGTTGTCGTTGGGGTTGGGGTCGAGGTCGTGTAGAACAGACCAGGAAGTTCCACCGTTGACGCTGCGGTAAATCTTTCCGAGGTTTTGCGTGTTGCCCATGCCGTTGAGGATTCGATGGTTGCCGGCGAAGGCGAAGAGCTGGCTTGGGTTTTGACGGTCGATGAGAACGCGCTCGATCGGTTGGGAGTATGAACCACCGGACTCGGCGGGCATGCCGATGCGTCGGGGCTGCCAGGTGCGGCCGTTGTCGCCGCTGTAATAGGGCCCGTTGAGCGAGCCGATCCAGAGTTCGTTGGGCCTGGTCGTGCCGGGGTAAAACGTGGCCGAGCCCATCTCCCAGTTTTTAAGGCCCACTGACGGGTCGGCCCAGGACGCGCCGCGGTCGAAGCTGACGCCGACGCCGAGGATGTCGCCGCCGAGGACGAGTTGGGAGGTGTTGTTGGGGTTGGAGGCGATGGACGTCGCCCAGCCGCCATTGCCGGGCTCGTGGAGCGGCTGCCATGCGGCGAAGAGGCGGCGGGCTTCGAGGGTTTCGAGGGGAAGACCGGTGGGACGATCGCGCTGGGGCATGGTGTCACTCATTGCTGCGGCTCGAACCAAGTGGCGCTACTTTGAGACGACGTTGATTTTCCAGATGCCCATGCACCCCGTGGCGACCCAAAGGTCACGGGTGGTCGGGTGAACGCGGACCCACTGGGGCTCGCGGCCGCCGTCGATGACGCCTGGGGTGAGTGCAGTGTTAACGTTTAGCGTGACCCAGGTTTTGCCCGCGTCGCGCGAGAGCAGAACGCCATTGGAGACGGTAAAGACGTCGCGGTTCTGTGCGGCGTAGACGATGTTCGGGTCGATGGGGTCAAGACAGACCGACCGCACACGGCGACCTCCCCAGTCGTCGGTCGGGGTTTCGATGACGGTGACGGCACCGGTCTTGAGGTCGATGGCGCGGAGCAGTTCGCCGGAGACGACATAGCCCCGACCCGAGGCGTGGTCCACGGCGGCGTCGGCCGCCAGTCCGGGGACGGTGGCGAGGGTCTTCCATGTGTTTCCGCCGTCGCGAGACTCGACGACGCGCGACTGTCTTGCCGCCTGGTCCAAGTGGAGGCCCAGTGTGTAGGGCCCGGTGGCGTCCTTGCCAGAGTGGATGACGCCGGAGCAGTCGGACATGCGCGACCAGGTTTGGCCGGCGTCGGCGCTGCGGAGAGGGCCAAAATATATTATTCGGTCTGGGTCCGAGGCGTCCGAGAGCGAGGACTCAACGCCCAGGGGAGCGCGGGAAACGTCTTCGGGGTTGGTGGAGAATGTCACGTCCGGTCGGTCGACCCAAGTCTTGCCGCCGTCGGTGCTGAGGCGGAGGGACTTGGCTGCGCCCCAACCGGCTGCGTTGCCGATGACGATCAGGTTGTTGTTCACCGCGTATCCGGCGTAGGTGAATCCGCCCCAGCCGTTGCCGGACGGGTTGATGTACCGGAACGTGTACCCCGCGTCGTCGGACACCGCGCCGTTGTAGTCCTGCGATCCGAAGCCGATGACTTCGGGGTTGGAGACTGAAAAGTGGAAGCTCCCGCCGACGAGAACGGCGTTGAATCCGCCGGCGCTCCAGCGATAGGTTTTCCCGCCGTCGTCGGATCGGGTCGGCCAGTCGGCTCCGGTGGAGACGAGGGTGTCCGGATTTGTCGGGTGGGGCGCGAAGAGGCCGTTGCGGACGTTGTAGGGGAGGAACGCGTTGCGGTTGTCGAAGGTGGACTGAGTCCAGGTTTTTCCGGCGTCGGCCGAGGTATAGCGGCGCCAATCCCAGCCTTCGTCCTGTTGTTGCCAGAGAAAAACGCGGTCGGCGGTCGCCGGGCTCAGGCGGACGCCGCGAATCGTAAAGCCACTCTCCTTGATGGAGGAGACGTCGAGAGCGGTGGTGGTCTGACCACGGTCCTTGCTGATGAGGATCGAGTCTTTGGTGGTGAGGATGAGCTGGTCGGGCGCGGCGCGGGACACGTCCATGCCGGTGATGTCGGCAGCGAGAAGATGCTTGAAGGTCGTGGCCGCGTCGTCGGAGCGGTAGAGCGCCTTGGGCGTTGCGATGTAAACGACTCCGCGGGCGGTGGGATGGACCCGCACGATGCCGCCGCCGAGGTGCTCGGTGTTGGGCAGGCGGGCCCAGGTTTCGCCGCCGTCGGCGCTCTTGTAGAGTGACGGCTGGGGTTTGGTTTCGCCCCACTTGGGTTTGTCGATGGCGACGCGGGACCAGTAGACGTCGGTGGTGAATTTTCGCGCTGCGTCGTAGGAGGAGGGGTCGTAGGCGAGTTGGTCGCGGATGTCGTCCGTGCCGGAATCGGTTGCGAGCTGAACGTGTTTCCAACTGGCGGCGCGGTTGATGGAAAGCCAAAGGCCGTGGAAGTCGGAGGAGACGGAGTTGGCGCCGACAACGAGGACGCGGTCGGGGTTGTGGGGATCGATGGCCGATCCCGACGAACCGCGCGGACGGAACCCGACATTGGCCGGCTCCCATGTGTTCCCGCCGTCGAGCGAGCGAAAGATGCCGCCGACGTCGGTGCCGTAGAGGAGAAACTTGCCGTCGAGGGAGTCGATGGCGATGGTTCGCACCCACTGGCCGCCCTCACCCCCGACGGTTACGCCGCCGGTTCGCATCTCCGCGGAGATGAGGGGGACAGGGGTCCAGACTCCGGACTTGGCGGGCTGTGGGGTCGCGATGGCGAGATGGGCGGATGCAAGGGTGGCGATCAGAGACATGACAAAAGTCCTGGGCATGGCGGTCCTTGGTTGTGACGATGTTGAGGGTTACTTGAAGGTCACGGACAGGTGCTCGAGCTTCATGTCGGTGCGGCCGTCGGGACGGGTCTTGAAGGCTTCGACGTGGCCGTCGGCGAAAACGGCGTTGGCGTAGGTGTTCTTCACGTGGCGAAACCGGATGTACCCGTTGCCGGTGGGACCGTCGACGTTGCGGTTGACCCCGTCGAGGGAGCGCCAGCGGACGAGCGAGCCGGCCATCCATGAGTCGCTCATGACGAGCTGTGCCCAGGGGATCCAGATGAGGTTTCCGGCCCAATCCGTGCCGACGTTGTAGAAGCTATGCTCGGCTTCACCGGGCCGGAACGCGTCGTTGGCGGCGCGTTGGGCGCCGTCGGTGACCAGGATCTTCTCGGAGGCCGGTGAGACCTTGGTGAGCTTAAACGTGGGCCAGGACCCCGTTCTTCCACTGAGGCGGTCGACGCCAAACCCGAATCCGCTGACTTCATACATGGGCATGAACCGGGGATTGGCCGAGTAGTGGTTGGCGTTTTGCCCGATGGGGGTGTCGATGATGGCCGAGGGGCAGCGGAAGTCGAGCGTGGTGATGCCCTGGGTGCTGAACGTTCCGTCGCCGCGCTTTGAGAGCATCGCGCGGAGAGACAGGTGCCAGAGCGTGCTCTGCCCCATGTTGGGATTGTTGACGAAGTACGCGGGCGGCAGGTAATCGCGATTGGCTCCGGCGTAGAGGCGGAGCGCCACGCCGATCTGTCGGAGGTTGGACTGGCACACGACCGACTGCGCCGCCTGCCGGGCCCGGTTGAGCGACGGGAGCAGGATCGAGATGAGCAGCGCGATAATGCCAATGACGACGAGAAGCTCAACGAGTGTAAAGGCGGATGCCCGCCTGCGTCGGGCGTCAACGGTGGGTTTCAACATGTTGTATCCTCTACGTGGGAGTACGACCGAAACAACGGAGAAACGGGATTAGCGGCGGCGGCGGGCGAGAAGCAGGCCGACCGGAGCGAGCAAGCCAAGGGCGGCGGGTTCGGGGATCGCGGTCACCCGGCCAGCACCGCCGAGCAACGCGGCGACGAAGCCGCCGATGTCCGAGTCGAGCACTTCGCCGTCGCCGTTAAAGTCGCCGATGAAGGTGAACTCGGCTTCGGTGCGGGTTGGGAAAAGTTCGATCAGGCCCGCGAAATCGCCCGTGAGCGCTTTGACGAAGAGCTGGATATCCGAGTCAAGAACTTCGCCGTCGAAGTCGAAGTCGCCGAGTATGAGTGTGGTTGCGGGCGTCGCGTTGATCGTGAAGCTGTCGAAGACCTCGTAGCCCGTGTGGGCGGTGTACAGGCCGAAGGCTGTAAGGTCACCGGCGGGCAGGGCGGGGACGGTGGTCTCGCCGACGGTGACGGTCGCAAAGTCGAACGGACGCCAGACGGCGCCGGAAACCTGGAGCGTGGCGTCGAAGAGGAAGCCGACGAAATTCGTGTCGCTGGCGAACCAATCGGTTCCGATCCGAGCCACGACACGGAACCCGCTAAGGGCCTCCTGGTTGTTTTGGGCCCATGTAAATGAGTTGACGGTGTTGGCGGAACGGTCGAGGGTGAATTCCTCGGTGTAGTAGACGGACGGGACGTTCCAGAAATCGCCGCCGTAAAAGTTCTCGACGAATCCGAGGCCGGGGGAGTCCACGGCGGGGTTGGAGTTGATCGCCGGGACGACGTCGCCGAACGTGACCCCGTTGGAGGTAAGGTCGTTGTGGAAGCCCGAGGCTTCCGTGCCGCCGGAGAGGTCGCCCGCGAACCGCAGTCGAAGGCCCCAGTTGGCGGTGGTGATCTGCTGACGACCGCTTCCGTCGGCGATGGGGAAAACTTCGCGATAGACGACTTGGCCGTCGGCGGTTTGGCCGGCGAGGGTTGCGGCGACGATGAGCGACGCGGCGACGACGAACTTGGACATGATTTCCTCCTCAGGAAAACGGGGACAAAAAAAGAGTGCTTGTTAAGGGTGATGGTTCAGTAGGTCGGGCCGGGGTCTCCGGGGGGAAGCAGAGTTGCGGTCGTTCCGGCCACGAGACGATCACGGTGGAGTTCGGACGGGCACGACCCGTCATTGCCCTCGAGGCGACGAAGCATCATCGATGCCGTTCGTTTACCGAGGGCGAAGCGGTCGAACTCGACGCGGGTGAGCTGGGGGAAGTGGTCGATGGTCATCGGCGTGTCGTCGCAGGCGACCAGTGAGAAATCGACGCCGATCTTGCGGCGTTCAAGCATTGCGACGTGGACCACCTGTGCGACGCGATAGATCCCGTCGTAGGTGATAAGCCCGACGCGGTCGGCGGGGTGGGCGGGGCTGAGCAGGGGCTTGAGCGCGCGGTGGCCGTCGGGTGTCCAGTGGGGTTCGGTACGGATCTCGTTCCACTGCATGCCGGCGGCTTCGACGGCGCGCTTGGCACCTTCGCGACGGTGTGTGAAGCTGTAGTGGTCACCTTCGGCGGTGAGCACGGGTGCCGGGCCGACCCAGAAGATGCGGCGTGCCCCGCCCTGGATGAGGGCCTCGGCGGCGGTGGAGCCGGCGTCGAACTCGTCTCGGCGGACGCAGTTGTGGGTGTGGAAGTGATTGGTGTCGGCCCAGACGACGGCGGGGACGAGTTGCTCGATTCGGCGTTCGACGTCGGGCGAGATGGCGTTGAGAACGACGACACCGTCGAGGATCTTTTCGCGGAAAACGCGCGACTCCAGCGCCTCGGCGGGTGCGGTGACGTCAGTCGCGCGGACGACACACAGAACATAACCGGCTTGCTCGAGCCCGGCGTTGACACCCGCGATGAGATAGTGGTTGTGCGGGGCGGCGGAGGTCCGGTCGGGTGCGTTGAGGTAGACCGCGCCGATCTGCATGGTCTGCCGGGAACGCATGACACGGGCGGCCGCGGAGGGTTGATAGTTGAGTTCCTCGGCGATGGCGCGGATGCGTTGGGCGCGGGCGAGGGCCGAGGGGTAGCTCCCCTTGGTGCGACCGCTGAGAACGTTTGCTACGGTGACGGATGAAACGCCAGCGCGAAGAGCGATTTGTTCGAGAGTTGCCATAGCTGTATCGATGAATAATCTTTATCGATAAAGATAACGTAGCCGATGTTTAGACGAACGCAATTGATTGCGTCGCGATTTATTCAATTTCCTGAATTTTAACAATCGTTCCCACGGTTCGGCTCGCGCGCCGTTCGGCGTAAGGGGTTCCGCAGGAAGCAGTTATGTGTAGGCCTTGATGTACGTCAGGAGATCCTCGTCTTTGAGGAGGCCGGTGGTTGTACCGGTGTGGTGGAAACCCAAGTGGGTCAACAGCGCCCGAAGAGGTATGTGGGATTTGTGGGCGACGCCAACGTGAACGCGCCGAAGGCGATGAACGCCAAGGAGGCCTGCGGCGTCGTGGAGCGCGAGTTCAAAAAGTCGTGTCGCGATTTTCTCGCGCCGGCGGTTGGGGTGGACCTCGATGTGGAGGAGTAGAAGCACGGCGAAGGGGTGTGGCGTGAGGTGGTAAGTGAGGGTGGCGAGGGTCGCTTTGTTTTGACGAAGGGTGAGGGTGCGGGCGGAGGGGAGCGTCGCCGAGCCAGTGACGGTGGGGGTGGGGAGGGTTGGCGTGGGCGCGGTTCGGGACGGCAGTGTTAGTTTGGGCATGGCAGTGGCGATGTTAGCGGCGGCCGGCGGGGCGTGTGTTGGGGGTGGGGACGGGGATGTTTTGTTTGACGGGGGCGGCGAGTTGGGCGGGGGGTGGCAGGTCGGCAAGGACTGTGGCGACGGTGTAGGCGTCGTCGCGAACGAAGAACTTGCCTCTAAAGGTCGAGGGTCCGAGGGGGTCGTTCATTTGGCCGGAGAGGCGGGCGAGTTTGAGTCTGCCGGCTTGGAGGACGACGGTGTATCCGCCGCGTTCGAAGAAGGGGCGTGCGAAGGCGGTGCCCTGGTACTCGACGATGTCTTCGGTGGTTGTGGAAGGTTCGGGGGTTCCGAAGACGACCCATCGGACGGTGGCGTTGGAGGCGGCGGGGTTTTCGGGGCTGGCGCCGGCGCGGGGTCGCCAGTGAATTTTGAGGTGAATGACTTGGCGGACGGGTGCGCCGACTGCGGGGGTGAGCGGCTGACCGGCGGGCTGGTCGCGGAACCAGGAAACGGGGTTCAGCGCCGATGCGGTGCGCGACCAGATCGAGCGCCGCTGCTCGAGGCCTTGCGATACCAGCACGAGGTCGTAGTCGCCGTTTTGGTCGCGGGCCATCGCAGAAAGGCCGAAGGACTGGTCGAGTCGAACCGAATTGTCGAGGGACTTGACGTTGAGTTGGGAGTGTTTCGAACCACAGCCGGCGAGCAGGGCCAGAATGAGCAGGGGCAGAAGGCGGGTGGAGAGCATGGGGGAGTTATATCGGGACGGAGAGAGAAACTCGAAGCTCCAAGCCTTAAATCCCCGGAAGCCCCAAGGCGGAGAAGGCGTAAGTCCGACGGTCGAACTCCGGAACAAATTCGAATAATCGAAAGTGAAAGGGGAAGAGGGAGGTCGCCCGGGGGGGGGCGGAGCTTAGGTCCCCAGACCCAAAAGAGTGAGCGTGTCGCGTTCGATGATGCCTCGCAGGGATTCCCTCGGGATCACCGGGAGGTTCGTGCCTTGAGCATAGTAGTTGATTTGGTAGAGCTGGTGGATCGCGGCGGAGGCCACTGTGTAGGGAAAGTCCGACCCGAAGAGGAGCTTGTCGATGACGGAGTTTTGGTGGCAGGCGACCAGGGCTTGGTAGGTCTGCCAGGGCCGCGCGAGCAGGCCGGAGACATCGGCGTAAAGGTGGGGATGCTTGGCGAGCAGGCACAGGGTTTCGTCGAGGAATGGGTGGCCGAGCTGGGCGATGATCAGGCGCAGCTTGGGAAAGTCGCGGGCGATCTCGTCCCAGAGGTACGGGCGGGCGAACTCCAGCCTGGACTCGGGGGTGAACTGGCCGCCTGGGTGAATGAGAATGGGCATGCCGAGTTCTTCGGCGGCTTGGTAAAGTGGGAGGGCGCGCGAGTCTGCGGGGTGGAAATCTTGGTTGGCGGGGGAGAGGACCAGACCGCGGAGGCCGAGTTCCGAGCGGGCGTGCCTCAGCTCGCCGGCCGCGTCGGACTCGGTGGGGTCGATCCCCGCGAAACCGATGAGCTTCTGGGGATGCCTCGAGACGTATTCAGCAACGAACGTGTTGGGGATCTCGGCCCGGAGGTATCGCGATTTAAACGCCAGCACGATGGTGCGATCGACGCCGGCGGTGGAAGCGAGGTGGTGGTCGGCGTCGGCTGAGGGAACTGTACGGAGGGGCGGTTTGGTGAGAGTGTTTCGGAGGGTGCGGACGGTACGGGGTCGGTGGAGCTCGCCGAGGTCGACGCGGCCGAGCTGGTCGGGGGACTGCCAAACGTGGGTGTGGATGTCGACGATCATGGAGTGCCTGCTGATGGTAGGGGGCAGGAGGGGCAATGCGTAGCTCGGACGTGGTCGGACGGAAACGGGCAAGACAGGGAAATGGGAGAAGCGCCCCGGTGCTCGGGGCGCTGGGGTGCTTGGAGGACTGGGGAGGGACCGTTGGTGCTCAGGCGAGCTTTCGGCGGCGGGCGAGGAGCGGGAGGGCGGGGAGCAGGGCCAGGACGGAGGTGGGCTCGGGAACCGCGATGAGGACGAAGAGGTTGGACTGCGCGGCGCTGAAGTTGTTGTCGGCGGTGAGGATGAAGGATTGGTCGCCATTGGGGAGGACGGGGCCGAGTGTGATGGCTTCGATGTTGTCGGCGTTGAAGGTTCCACCGAGGGCGGGCTGGGCGAGTGTGAGCAGGAGCTGTTTGGAAACGGCGGTGTAGGTTTGGCCGACGAGGGAGTCGAAGGCGGAGACATCGGTGGCGGCGGCGAGGTCGATCTTGTAGATGCGGATGTTCGTGCCTTCATTGAGCGCGAAGGAGCGTTCGACGGCGAGGAACTGGCTGCCGCCGATGGAGAGGAGCTCGACGAGGCCGTTGTCGCTGGCGTTGGCGGGGTTGAGGCTTTGGATGGGGTCGGTGACGTAGACGAGTTCACGAAGGACGTTGGCGGTGGCGGTATCGAACTCGACGATGCGGTTGGTGCTGCCGGTGGTGGCGGTGGCGCGGGGGCCGTCTTGGAAGAGGGAGCTTTCGGCGGCTGCATAGGTCCGCGTGCCGTCGGGGGAGAAGGTCAACGACTCGTAACCGAGGTTATTGCGGACGCCGCGGGTCTGAGCGGCGCCGACGCCGTCGGCGTTCATCTTGGCGGGGGACGTGAACTCGCGGATGAAGACACCTGAAAGGGACATTTCGCGGACGACGGTCGGCTGAATGTTGGGGACGCCGGCGGAGGAAACTGCGCCTTCGCTGGTCCAGTAGAGCGATGCCCCGGCGGTAGAGGATCGGAGGCGGATGGACTCGGGGTCGACCGAGAGGGCGGGGAAGGAGGTGGCGTCGGGGCGCTTGAGGGTTTCGGTGGAGTTGATCGTGACGGGGGTCGGCCCGACGAATCCGGCGGCACCGACCGCGATCGAGATGCTGTAAAACCGCGCAGCCGGGTTGCCGCCACCGGGGGCGAATTGGGAGCGGTCGTCGCTCAGGGCGTAATAGTTACCGGCGGCGTCGCGGTCCAAGCCGGAGATGCCACCGAACAGCGTGTTACCGAAGGTCGTTCCGTTGAGGCTCGGAGAGTAGGGGAGGGTGTACCGGTCGACGTATCGCAACGCGGGGACGTCAATGGCGCGTGCGGGTGTGGCAAGCGCTGCCAGTGCGGCAGCGGAGAGAAGGGCGGCGGTTGGCTTGAGCATGGAGGGTTCCTTGTGTCGGGTGTCGGGGAATGAGAGTCGTGGGGTGGGGTTTGGAACGGATGTGGAACAGACTCGCGGGAGATACGGAGTATATTAGCAAATTATTTGGGGAGGGCGGATCGGCGCTGAGGACGGCGTAGTTAACGTGCGTTGACGGAAGAGACCAACGTTGCGTCGAAAAAGGCTCGGATCGTGGGGCGGTGATCGAATTTCCCGCGGGTGGGGCTTTTACCGATGAACGCGACGACGAAGTTTTTCCCGCCTGCGGAGGCGGTGGCGAATGCGGAGAAGATGGGGTGGAGCGTTGGGCTGATGGTACCGCTGGGGTTGATGGAGGTGGCGAGCACGGTGTCGTAACTGATTCCGCGGACAAGCGTGCGCGGGGCGGCGCTTCTAACGGGGTACCTCGGCGGAGCGGTGGCTGCGTACGTGCGGGTGGGCGAGGCGCGGTTCGTTTCGGTTGCGCTGGGGGCGCTGCTTTGGCTGAGCTTGGTGGTGAGGGATGCTCGGCTGCGGACTCTGCCGCCGTTGAGGATGGAGGGCTGAGTGTGAGAGGGCGTTGTGATCAGCGAACGAACTATTTGGAGGGTGAGGCGGTCAGGATCACATAGGTGGAGGAGGTGGGGGAGGTCCTCAGGCAGACGACGGCGGATTGGGACTTCGGGAGGGTGACGAGGCCCTGCCAAGTGCCGGTCTTGGCGGTGGGGGTTTGGGTGGTGAGGTTCTGGCCGGCGGGGGACTGGGGCCACGGGGCGGTGACGACGGAGGC
>JBBRUM010000055.1:0-12662 GCA_038247815.1 Tepidisphaerales bacterium
AGTGACGGATTCAAACTTGAGGACGCGAAGATACAGGGTGTCCAGCCACTTCTCGGGGCCGGGAGGTATGGGGAGGGTGAAGTCGGAGATGGCGAGGAGGCGGACGGGGGGCGGCTCGGGGATGAGGGCGCGGGGATCTGGCTGGGGGGAGAAAGGGGGGGCGTTGGGGTCGGGGTCGGCGAGGGGTTCCGCCATGAAGGGAGCGTAGGGGGCGAGTGTGGTGGGGAGAAACGGGGAAGCGGCTCGCGGGAACAATACGGGAAGGGAGCGGGAGCGACTGTGAATGTGTTGGCGGCAGTCAGAGTGAGATCCGCGTCCTGTTCATTGGAATCGAGCAGTTTGTGTTGGTGCGGCAGGGCGCGTCGTTGATCAAGAGAAGGTGCACGACGTGGCGGCGGATGGACTGAGGGAGTTGGTTGCAGTGGGCTTGGTGTTCGGGCGGACAGGGGTTTGGCAGTGAGGGGATCGGGCGAACACTGCGACAGATTTTGAGCAGGAGTTAGCCTTTGACCTCACCCCAGTTGTCGCCCCAGCCGAGTTCGACTTTGAGGGGGACGGCGAGGGTCATGGCGGAGGTCATTTCTTCGCGGATCATGGCGGCGTCGGACTCGGCGGCGGCGCGGGGGGTTTCGAAGACGAGTTCGTCGTGGACTTGTAGGAGCATGCGGCTGGGGCGGTGTTCGGATTCGATGCGGCGTTGGACGCGGAGCATGGCGACTTTGATGAGGTCTGCGGCGGAGCCTTGGACGACGGAGTTGATGGCCATGCGTTCGGCTGCGTTGCGGACGGTGAGGGTGTTGGAGTGGACGTCGGGGAGTGGTCGGCGGCGGCCGAGGATTGTTTCGACGTAGCCGTGGGTTCGGGCGAACTCGACGCAGGCGGCGAGGAACTTTTCGATGGCGGGGAAGCGTGCGTTGTAGTCGCGGATGAGCTTGTCGGCGGCGGAGGTGGTGAGGCCCTCGATGCGGCGGGAGAGGCCGAAGGCTGTGACGCCGTAGATGATTCCGAAGTTGATGGTTTTGGCTTGGCCGCGTTGGTCGCGGGAGACGTCGGCGAGGGGTACGTTGAAGACTTCGGCGGCGACGGCTTGGTGAATGTCTTCGTCGTTGGCGAAGGCTTTGAGGAGGGCGGGTTCGCGGGTGAAGTGTGCCAGGACGCGGAGCTCGATTTGGGAGTAGTCGGCGGAGAGCAGGACGTTGTTTTTGTTTCCGGGGATGAAGGCGAGGCGGATGCGGCGGCCTTCGTCGGTGCGGATGGGGATGTTCTGGAGGTTGGGGTCCGAGGAGGAGAGACGGCCGGTGGCGGCGCCGGTGGGGTTGAAGTGGGTGTGGATGCGTCCGGTTTTTTTGGAGAGGAACTCGGTGAGGTTGTCGAGGTAGGTGTTTTTGAGTTTCTGGAGGGAGCGGTATTCGAGTATGAGCTTGGGGACGGGGTGCTGGTCGGCGAGCTTTTCGAGGACTTCGACGTCGGTGGAGTGGCCGGTTTTGGTTTTCTTGACGGACTTCAGGCCGAGCTTTGTGAAGAGAACCTCGGCGAGCTGCTTGGGGGAGTCGGGGTTGAAGTCGAGCCCCCCCGCCGCGGCGGTGATTTGGGTGCGGAGGGCTTCGATGCGGGCAGAGAGGACGACGGACTGCTCTTTGAGCACGGCGGGATCGACGGCGATGCCATTGAACTCCATCTCGGCGAGGACGTCGACGAGGGGGGTTTCGACGTCGGCGAGGAGCTTGGCGAGGGAGGGAAGATCGGCGAGTTGGCGGCCAAAGAGATCGGCGAGGCGGAGGCAGATGTCGGCGTCCTCGGATGCGTAGTGGGCGACCTTGGCGGGGTCGATGCGGCGCATGGAGATGGTGCCCTTGCCCGAGCCGATGAGGTCGGAGGTGGGGATTTTCTTGAAGCCGAGAAGCTGCTCGGCGAGGCGGTCGATGCCGTACTGCATCTTCGAGGCGTCGAGGACGAAGGCTGCGACCATGGTGTCCATCGTGACGCCGCGGACACGGACGCCGGCGTTGCGCATGACCAGGACGTCGTACTTGATGTTGTGGCCGACCTTGGCGACGGCGGGATCTTCCATGATGGGTCGGAGGGCGTCAATGACGGTCTGGCGGTCGAGCACGGTCGCGCCGTCGGGGCCGGCAATTGCGATGTACGAGCCGGTGCCGGGGGACCAGGAGAAGGAGAAGCCGACGGGCTCGGAGTACATCGCGCCGAGGTCGTCGGTTTCGGAGTCGAAGGCGAAACGGGACTGGTTTTTCAGCTCGGCGAGGAACTCGGCGAAAAGCTCGGGGGTGTTGACGAGGCGGTAGGGAAGGCCGGCTGAGGTGGCGAGCTGGACGGCGGGAGGGGAGTTGTCGGCGAGGGTGCCGGTGGGCGTCTCCTGGGTAAGGTCGGGGCCGAAGAGGCCGCCGGAGAACGGGTCGCCGGGGACGGGCGGGGCGGCTGCGGGTTTGGCGGCGGGTTTCGGGGACAGGTCGTCGAGGCGCTTGGCGAGCGAGGTGAAGCCGAGCTGGTTGAAGTGGCCGCGGAGGGCGGCGGTGTTGAACCCGGCGAACTTGCAGGACTCGACGGAGAAGCCGGGGACTTCGAGGTCGGTGGCGAGGGTGACGAGTTGGCGGGTGATGGGGAGCTGGTCTTTGAAGGCGGCGACGGACTCGCGGAGTTTGGGTTTTTTGATCTCCGATGCGCGATCGACGGCGGCTTGGGCGGTGCCGAACTGTTTGATGAGTTCGACGGCGGTTTTGTCGCCGACGCCGGTGATGCCGGGGACGTTGTCGACTTTGTCGCCCATGAGGGACTGGATTTCAATGGCTTGGCGGGGGGAGAAGCCCATGTCGGCGAGGAGGGATTCGGGGGTGGTGAAGGTGTCGGCTTGGACGTCGTACATGCGGATGCGGTCGGAGAGGAGCTGGCGGAGGTCTTTGTCCTTGGAGACGAGTACGACGTCGAAGCCGCGGGCTTCGAGCTTGCGGGCGAAGGTGGCGAGGACGTCGTCGGCTTCCCAGCCGGGGAGGTGGTAGATGGGGACGCCCGTGTCGCGGACGAGCTGGAGGATGCGCTGTTCCTGGGGGTCGAAGTCGTCGGGGCGGGGGGGGCGGTTGGCTTTGTATTGGGGGTAGAGGGTGGAGCGGTGGAGGCCTTTGTCGCCGGCGGAGTCGATGACCATTGCAAGGTAGTCGGGTTTGCGGGAGGCGACGAGGTTGAGGAGCATCTGCGCGAAGACGAAGGTGGCTTTGACGGGGGAGCCGTCGGGAGCGGTGAGGTCGCGGAAGGGGGCGAAGTAGGCCCGGTAAATCTGGGCGTGGCCGTCGATGAGGTAGAAGGTGGGCACGGGGGCACTGTACGGCGTCGGGCGGCGGCGGCGAAAGGTGGGGGCGACAGGTGGGGGAGTGTCGGTCCAATAACGGCTGATCGGGGGACTGGGGCGGTTGGGGCGAACGTTGGGGGGGGAAGCTGCCGATGTCACCGATGGTCGGCTGGAGAATTCCACACCGGGTCGACCGAATTACACTTATGTCCACCCCGACCGCCCTTTCCGTGCGTCTTGTTGGCCCGAAAGCCGATGCCGTCCGCTTGCTCAAGGTTCATATTGAGCGCGGTCGCACGCTGCGTCAGACCACCCCCGCCAATCGCGGCCACATCGAAGAGATGCGGGTGAAGAAGGACGAGTGGGTGTCGGACACGGTCGAGCTGCTGAAGCGGATTTTCGACGCTTCAGCGGTGGCGGACAGCTTCGCCGACACGGCGGGGCGGTTTGCAAACTATCCGCTGGAGATGCCAACTGCGGGGGACTTCTTCAACGAGGAGATGGACCTGCGGCTGTCGAGGTTGGGCGTGGTACTCAAGCGTGTGGAGGCGACGCCGGACCCGGTGGCAGCGCCGGCGGCTGCGCCCACGCCCGCGAATGACGTCGTGACTCCGCCGAAGTTTGGAGCGCCTTCTCCGGTGCCGTCCACGAACAACAGAACGATTCTCGTTGTTTCGCACGGTGTGGATCACAAGTTTACCGAAGCGGTTTCCGAGTTCCTCGGGCGGCTGGGGCTGAACGCTTCGCTGCAGACGCGCGAGCCGGGCAAGCCGGTGGAGCTGGAGGGGGCGACGCTGGCGGGCTTTGCCGTGATGCTCATGCCCTCGGATGACGCGCACAACGCACGCCCGGGCACGAATCAGCCGTTGCGGTCGGACGTGGCGTTTGACATGGGCTTTCTGTCGGGTCGGGTGGGTACAAGCCGGCTGGCCGTGCTGTTCCCGCCCTCGGGCGAGGGGTTCAACTGCGACCGGAGCATTCCGTACATCCCGTTGGACGTTTCGGGGGGATGGATGCTGCACCTGGGGCGGCACATGAAGAAGGCGTCGGTGGAGATCGACCTTAACCGCGTGCTGTAGGACGCGGGAAAATTGAAACCCATGTCGGCGGCTGGGAAATGATCCCAGCCGCCGATTTGTTGCGCCTATTTCACACGCGAGATGCGGTAGATCCGCGATGTTCCGTTGTCGGTGAAGAGCACCGAGCCGTCGGGGAGTTCGACGAGGTCGCAGGGGCGGCCGAGGACTTCTTCACCCGAGCCGTCGAGCGTGCCCACGAGCTTCTGCGAGCCCATCGGGCGGCCGGTGACGTCGTCGAAGAATACGCGCTCGACGCGGTAGCCGACCTTGCGGCGGGCGTTCCATGAACCGTGGAAGGCGATGAGCGCGTCGCCGGACTTGCCCAGCAGCCCGTCGCCTTTGAGGAACGTCCAGCCGTTGGGGGCCCAGTGGGCGCCGAAGGACAGCTCGGGGGGCGTGTTGGCTTCGACTTTCTGGAGGATGTCGGCGCGGTTGGCGTACTCGGGTCGGGGCAGGCCCAAGCCGGTGACGAACGGGTGGCCGTAGTTGAATCCATCGACGTAGTGGTTGAACTCGCAGGGGGGGAAGACGTCGGTGATAGGTCCGCCGCCCTTCTCGCCGTAGCGGGCGCCGAGGTTGTCCGAGCCGTGGTCACAGCCCCAGACCTCAGGGGTGCCGGGGCGGAGCATGAGCTTCTCGGTGTTGCGGATGCCGGTGGCCCAGAGCTTTTTATTGGTGGCGCGGCCGTCTTGCCCGATGTCGAAGTGCCAGATTTTTTGGCGGTCGGTGGTTGCTTCGTCGGTGATGTTGCCGCTGTCGCCGATGGAGGTCCAGAGCTTGCCGTTGTGAACGAGGATGGAGCGCCACCAGTGCCCGCCGCCGGAGGGGACTTCGCCCTCGGGGATGACGGTCTGAATGTCGGCCAGCGGCGCGCCCTCGGCGGGCAGCTTGGCGCGGGAGACCGCGCCCGTGGTGGTGAAGTACAGCCAGTCGCCGTCGATCTGCATGCCGTGGACGTATCTGCGGCCCTCGAGGACCTTGGACTTGGTTTCGTAGACGCCGTCGCCGTCTATGTCGCGGAGGGCGGTGATGCTGCCGGCGTCGGGCTGGGAGACGAAGAGCGTGCCGTCGGGGGCGGTGACAAGGAAGCGTGACTGGCCGAAGTCCTCGGCTGCGAGGGTGACTTTGAATCCCGGTCGAACCCAGAACTCGGGCACGCCGGGGCCACGCTGGCCCTGGGGTCCTTTTTGGGGTGCGGCTGCGAGGGTGGCGAGAGCCGCGAGAGAGGCGAGGAGAGCTCGAGCGGCGAATGGGTGGTTCGACTTCATGCTTGCAGCTTACGCGCCGCGCCGTCGAGGCGTTGTCTGCGGGCTTCGCCGAGTACGACGGCGGCTGCGGCGGTGAGGGAGAGACTGGCAGCACCGGGGACGGAGGGGATGGTGACGAATCTGTCGCAGACTTTGCGTACGGCCCCGGACAGGCCGCGTTTTTCCCCGCCGATGGCGAGGCAGACGCCGCGGGCGAGTTTGGTTTCGAACACGCTGCGTTTGACCCCGGCCAGGCAGCCGTAGATCCGGATCTTTTGCCCCTGCAACTGACGGAGAAGCTCGACGGACTCGAATTGCACGAGCATCATGCGTTCGTAGGCCCCGGAGCTGGGGCGGGAGACTTCGACTTCGTCGAAGTCCCAAAGGTGTTTTTTGACGAGGACGGCGTGGGCTCCGAAGGCTTCGGCGGCCCGGAGGGTGAATCCGAGGTTGCGGGCGTCGTCGACGCCTTCGAGGAGGAGGAGGAGGGGGGGTTCGGCGAGGGGGAGGTAGGCGAGTTTTTCGAGGAGTTGTTCGGGGGTGGCGCGGGGCTTGGCTGAGCAGACGGCGACGACCCCGCCGTGGGACGCGCCGTGGGCCATGGCGTCGAGGGAGGCGCGGTCGACGTACTTGATGGGGACGCCGACCTCGGCTGCGGCGGCGAGGACGTCTTCGACCTTTTCGGTGTGGCTACCGTGGGCGACGAGGACGACTTCGAAGCGGCGCTGGCGTGCACGGAGCGCGGCTTCGACGGATTGACGGCCTTCCAAGTGTTGCATTTCGGTGGGGGAGTCTAGACACAACGTTTGCTTGTGGCGGTAGAATGGTCTGCCATGAACCTACTGCTGCTCTTTGCGGTGACGATCCTTGCCCTTGCATTGCCCACGCGAGAGGCGTTCGCGCAGGAACCGGGGCCCCTGCCGCCCGGGGGAGTGGACGTGCTGCGGGGCGGTGAGCTCCTGCCGTTCACCCGGGCGGGGAAGGCGACGATCACGTCTCCCAAGCCGGGAACTTTTGTGGTTTCGGTGTCCGAGCGGTCAACGAATATGTGGGACATCGGGGTTTCGATACCGTCGGTCGAGCCGGTGGAGAAGGGGGACTTGCTGGCGCTGGAGCTAGTGGCGTCGGGCAAGGGACGGCTGTCACCGGAGGCGTTCATCAACGCTGTGTTCGAGCTTAATGGTGATCCGCACACCAAATCGCTGGATACGACCTTTTCGGCTGGGGCGGAGGCGCGTCGCTTCGTGTTCCCGTTCAAGGCGCTGGAATCCTTCGCGCCGGGGCGGGCGCAGCTTTCCATTCGCTTCGGCGACATCGCGCAGGACCTGACGATCTCGGAGATCCGACTCGTGAACTACCGCAGCACGAGGAAGTATGACGAACTCCCGCAGACGACCATGACCTATCCCAACATGGAGGAGGGGGCGGCGTGGCGCGAGGAGGCGCTCGCCCGGATCGAGAAGATCCGCAAGGGCGACATCGCGCTGACCGTGCTCGACGCCGCTGGCAAGCCAGTGCCCGACGCGGCGGTGAAGGTGGAGATGACGCGGCACCTGTTCCGGTTCGGCACGGCCGTCCCAGCCGACCGGTTCACCTCGGAAACGCCGGAGAACCTCAAGTTCCGCGAGGTGCTCAAGAGCCACTTCAACTACGCGACGATCGAAAACCACCTGAAGTGGACGATGTACGCCAACGACAAGACGACGGGCATGCGGGCGGTGGACTGGCTGGTGAAGGAGGGATTTGAGGTACGCGGGCACAATCTGATCTGGCCGGGGTTCCGCGACTTGCACTTTTTCCCGCGGGGAATCATCGAAGAGTTCGGCAAGCGGAAGGCGGCGAACCCCGAGGAAGCCAAGGCGTGGCTGCGGAAGATCTGCGCGGATCGCGTGCTTTCGGCGACACGGGACTTCGCCGGGAAGCTTCGCGACTGGGACGTGATCAACGAGACCTACTCGAATCACGACGTGATGGACGAGCTGGGGCGAGAGGTGATGGTCGAGTGGTTCAAGCTCGCCCGCGAGGGCGACCCCAACGCCGTGCTGTACCTCAACGACTACGGCATTCTCGAGGGCGCCGGCAGGGACCAGCGGCACATCGACTTTTTCTTCAACGACATCAAGTTCATCAAGGACAACGGCGGGCCGATCGGCGGGATCGGCATTCAGGGGCACTGGGGCTCGACCATGACCGACCCGGTCGTAATGCTTAAGATTCTCGACCGGTTCGCAACGTTCGGCTTGCCGATCCAGATCACCGAGTTCGACATCAACATCGACGACGAGAAGACCCAGGCGGCCTTCACCCGCGACGCGCTAATCACGCTGTTCTCCCACCCGTCGGTGGACGCGTTTATCAAATGGGGCTTCTGGGAAAACTCGCACTGGCTGCCCAAGGGGGCGATGTTCCGGTCGGACTGGTCGAAGAAGCCGAACGCGCTGGTGTGGGAAGACTACGTTCTGAACAAGTGGTGGACGCGGGAGATGGTCACCACCGGCCAAGACGGCGAGGCGTCGCTGCGGGGGTTCCTTGGGAACTACACTGCGACCGTGACGGCGGGAGGGAAGAGGCAAAACTTCGACTTTTCGCTGCCAAAAACGGGCGCAAAAATTGAACTTCGCCTTAAACCCTGAGTCGGCAAGTATCAGTGCGGACGAGCGATGGAGGCGACCTGAACGAGGTGCTAGCATTACGGCCCAAGGTCGTATTGTTGAATTACATCCGCACTTTTCAAGGATTTCCCACGATGAACTCCGCCCGAAGTCGTACCCTGTGTCTACTCACCTCGGCATCTTTGGCGGTTCCCATGGCGCTTCCGATTCCCCTGCTGGCGACAACCACCCTCCAGCCCGCCACCCCAGCTGCCGTCGCCTTGGTGCCCAAGCCCGCCGGTCACATCCACTTCATCGAGGAAACACTGCCGAATGGCTTGCGGGTGATTTACGCGCCGATGAACAACGCGCCGGTCGTGCACGTTCGCGTGGTCTACCACGTCGGGTCGCGCGACGAGAACCCCGAACGGCAGGGCTTTGCCCACATGTTCGAGCACATGATGTTCCGCGGCTCGGAGCACGTCGGTCAGGAGCAGCACATGAAGCTCATTGAGTCCACCGGGGGCAACTCCAACGCGTTTACAAGCTTCGACCAGACGACATACGTCAACACCCTGCCGTCGTCTTCGCTGGACATGGCGCTGTGGCTGGAAGCCGACCGCATGGCGTCGTTCAAAGTTTCGCCCGAGGTCTTCGCCACCGAGCGGAAGGTCGTCGCCGAGGAGTGGCGCCTTCGTACGGCCAACCCGCCGACCGGCACGCTCTACCAAGACTTCCTCAAGACCGCCTTCACCACGCACTCGTACCGCTGGTCGCCGATCGGTGACATGGACCATCTCAAGCAGTCGACGGTGGCGGAGCTTCAGGAGTTCTTCAACACGTACTACATCCCGAACAACGCGGCCCTGGTGATCGCGGGCGACTTCGACGTGGAGAAGACGTCGGACCTGGTTCGGAAGTACTTCGGCTGGATGCCGCGGGGCACCGACGTCGTTCGCGGCATTCCCGCCGAGCCCGAGCAGACCGAGACGCGGAAGCTGGTGGTGTACCGCCGGTCCGTCCCGATTCCGACGATCCTGATGGGATACAAAACCACCGACTACAAGTCCGACGACAACGTCGCGCTGGACGCCATCGCCAGCATCCTCGGCACGGGCCGCACGTCGCGCCTCTCGCGCCTGCTCGTGACCCCCCCCGCTCCGGCCAAGCCAGTCGCGCTCCAAGCCGGCGCGGGCAACAACCAACTCGAAGACAAGTCGTTCTTCACCATCCAATCCGCCGTGCTCCCGGGCAACGACCCCGAAGCCGTCGAAGCGCAACTTCAAACCGCCATTGCCGAGTTCATCGCCTCCGGACCCACCGCCGAGGAACTCGACAAGTACAAGGTCCAAGGCAGGCAATCGCTCATCCGCTCGCGCGAAACCGCGACCCAGATCGCCACCCTCCTCGGCGAAGCCAAAGTCTTCGGCGGCGACGCCAACCTCGTCAACACCGAACTGGCGCTGATCGACGCGCTCACCCCCGCCACGCTCCAACAGGTCGCCGCGAAGTACCTCGTGCCCGCCCGCCTCACCGTCATCCAGTATCTCCCCGATCCCCTCGGGAAAAACTCCCGACCCGACCAGACCGTGGACGCCTCGAAAGCCGATGACGTCTCCAACGCGGGCGTCGTCGCCTCCGAACCCGTCCCCGCCCGCGCGGTCGACTTCCCCGCCAACTACCCCAAATCCCCGCCCGCCAGCAGCCCCATCACCGCCACGCTCAAACAAGGCGTCGTCGGTGAGGTCAACGGGATCAAAGTTGTCGTCATTGAGGACAACCGCATTCCCGTCGCCAACTTCTCGCTGGTGATGCGCGGCGGCGGCGACGCCGAACCGGCCGGCAAGGAAGGCCTGGCGGGCATGACCGCGCAGATGCTTCGCCGCGGCTCGGCTGACATCGACTTCCTAAGCCTCGCGCAGGAACTCGAATCCCGCGGCGTCTTCATCGAGGTCGGCGACGGCGGCGACACCACCACGCTCTCCGGATCGGCGGCAACGGACCAGCTCGACTACCTCGCCACCAAGGCCGCGCTGGTTCTCTCCCAGCCGTCGTTCCCCGAATCCGAGTTCGCCCGCTTGAAAAACCAGAGCATTCAGGGCCTCCGCCGGGCGCTGGTCGAAGGCGGCGGCGTCGCCGGTCGCGACCTCGCGGCCGCTCTCTGGCCGAACACCCCCTTCGGCCGCACGACCACGCCCGAGTCGCTGCAGAGCCTCACACTCGAAGACGTCAAGGGCTGGTACGCCCAGACCTACCGCCGCGACAACGCGTTTATGATCTTCGCCGGCGACATCTCCCCCGAGCGGGCGATGAAGATCGCCGAGGTCGTCACCAAGTCGCTCCCGGCCGGCGCGCCCCCCGCCGCCACCTACAACACCCCAGCCGAGAAGGCCTCCCGCCGGATCATCCTCGTCGACAACCCCGACGCCAAGCAGGCCAACGTCCGCGTCGCCTTCCGCGGCTACGACCTCAAGTCGGACCGCCGCTTCGCCGGCAACGTCGCGACGCAGGTGCTCACCGCCGGGCTCGACTCGCGAATGAACAAGTACCTCCGTGCCGAGCGCGGGCTGACGTACGGAGCCTCGGGCGTTTTCACCGCCGGCCGCCACAACGGCGCGTTCACCGCATCCACCGACACCAACCCGGCTACGGTCGGGGCCTCGGTCGAGGGCATCTTCAAGGTGCTCGACGGAATGAAGTCCGCCCCGATCACGGATGAGGAACTCACTCTCGCCCGCAAGCGCTCGGCTGGGTCGATGGTGATGGAAATGCAGACCGCCGCCCAGCAGGCCGGTCGCCGCTCGCAAACCATCCTCAACAACTGGCCCGCGAATTACTGGGAAACCTTCCCCCAGAAGATCGCAGAGGTCACCAAGGACCAGGTGCAGTCACTGATGAACGATTTCACCCACCCGGACAACGCGGTGATCGTCGTCGTTGCCCCGGCTGCCGCCGTCAGGGATCAGCTCGCCGCGTTCGGCACGGTCGAGGTGCTCCCGATGCCCCTCAACCGCAAGGCCCCCACCGCACCCGCCGCCGGACAGTAACCCCAGTCGCAAGATTGAAATCAGCCAAGCCCGGGCCACTCGGCCCGGGCTTGTTTGTTCCCTGGGATCACACCGGTTCGAGTACGACGGCCGTCCCGTAGCAGAGCACCTCGGTGGCGGCCGACTTGTCGCCGATGCTGCTGGCGTCATAGTGCAAGCCGACGACCCCATTGGCCCCGGCCGCCCGCGCGTGCTCGATCATCAGCTCATACGCCTGCTGCCGCGTCTGCTCGCACATCTCGGTGTACGCCCCAATCCGCCCGCCCACGATCGCCTTCAGCCCCCCGAGTATCCCCTGTCTGATCGTCGGGGCGCGCACAATGATCCCCCGCACCACGCCGAGATACCGCACCACGCGATACCCTTCCACCGTGAAAGTGGTGGTCACCACGATGCCATGGTCGCCGACCGAACCGCTGGAATAGTTGAGCGTCATCCCCGGACGTTATCCCCCCCCTCGCCGCCGCACCAAACTTACCCCCCGAGATACGCCGCCTTCACAGCCGGGTCGGCCAGCAGGTTCTTCGCCGAGTCTTCCTTGATGATCCGCCCCGTCTGCATCACATACCCCCGCGTCGCCACCGACAACGCCATGTGCGCGTTCTGCTCGACGAGAAAAATCGTCGTGCCCGTCGCCGAAATGTCCCGGATGATCGCGAAAATCTTCCGCACGATCAGCGGCGCCAGCCCCAGCGAAGGCTCGTCAAGCAGCAGCAGCTTCGGTCGCGCCATCAACGCCCGCCCCATCGCCAGCATCTGCTGCTCGCCCCCCGACAGCGTGCCCGCCTTCTGCCCCATCCGCTCACGCAAAATCGGAAACAGCGCGTACGCCTTCTCCACATCCCGCCGAATCTCAGCCGAGTCTCGCCGCTGGTACGCCCCCAGCAAAAGATTCTCCCGCACCGACATCTCCGGAAACACCTGCCGCCCCTCCGGCGAGTGCGAAATCCCGCGACTCACGATCTCATACGGCTGAAGGGTGTGAATCGGCTGCCCCTGAAACGTCACCCTCCCCCCCCTCGGCCGCAGCAGCCCCGACACCGCCCGCAGCAGCGTCGTCTTCCCCGCCCCGTTGGACCCGATCAGCGTGACAATCTCCCCCTCGGCAACCGTCATGCTCACGCCGTGAAGCGCCTTGATCGCGCCGTAGGAAACCTCGAGGTTGTCGATCTGAAGCAAAGTCATTTCTCCGGCTCTCCCAGATACGCTTCGATCACCTTCGGGTCTCCCTGCACCTGCTCGGCCGTGCCGACCGCGATCGTCTCGCCGTGGTCTAGCACGGTGATCCGTTCGCACAGCGCCATCACCAGCTTCATGTCGTGTTCGATCAGCCAAATCCCCACCCCGAACCGGTCGCGGATGAACCGGATCAGCCCCGTCAGCTCGATCTTCTCCTG
>JBBRUM010000056.1:0-12558 GCA_038247815.1 Tepidisphaerales bacterium
CGCCAAGCCCGGGCCGGGGAACGGGTGCCGCCAGACAATGTGCTCCGGCAAGCCAAGAACCTCGCCCAACGCACGGACCTCGTCCTTGAACAGCTCGCGCAGCGGCTCGACCAGTTCAAAGCCAAGTTGCTCCGGCAATCCGCCGACGTTGTGGTGGAGCTTAATGTTGGCTGAGGTTCCCGCGTGGCCGTGGCCGGATTCGATCACGTCAGGGTACAGCGTGCCTTGGGCGAGGAAGTGGGCGCCGGGAATCGCGGCTGATTCGCGCTTGAAGGCCTCGATGAACTCCTTGCCGATGATCTTCCGCTTTTGCTGCGGGTCGATGACGCCGACGAGGCCGGAGAGAAACGGATCGGTGGCGTCGGAGACGACGAGGTTAATCTTGAACACGTCGCGAAACGTCTTTTCCACCAGCTCGCGTTCGCCTTTGCGAAGCAAGCCATTGTCGACAAAGATGCAAACGAGCTGGTCGCCGATGGCTTTGTGGAGCAGCGCCGCGGTGACCGACGAATCTACGCCGCCCGACAAGCCGCAGATCACCTTCGCGTCTTTCCCATACTTGGCGACCTGGGCGCGGACCTTGGCGATGGCGACGTCGACAAAGTTGCCCATCGTCCAGTTCTTGGTGCAATGGCAGATGTCGTAAAGGAAATTGTGGAAGAGGATTTCGCCGCGGGGGGTGTGGGTGACCTCGGGGTGGAACTGCACGCCGTAGAACGGCTTGGTGGTGTGGCGGGCGGCGGCGTAGGGGCAGGTGGGGGTGGTGGCCAAGGCGACCCAGTCGGCTGGAAGGTCGGTGACCTGGTCGCCGTGCGACATCCAAACCGTCGTGTCGGTCGGCAGCCCCTTCACCAGCGCGTCCTGCGACGTCACGTGAAGACGCGCCGCCCCGAACTCGCGCGACTTGCCGGGCATCACCTTTCCCCCCAAAAGCTCCGCCCCGAGCTGCATCCCGTAGCAAATTCCCAGCACCGGAATGTTGAGTGCGAAGAGCGTTTCAAACAGCTCCGCATGCGGCTTGGGGGCTCCCACGTCATACACCGATGCCGGCCCACCCGAGAGGATCACGCCCTTGGGCGACATCGCCAGAATCTCCTCCGGCGAAATGTCCGGCCGAACGAGCTCGGAATAAACCCCCGTCTCGCGAACCCGCCGCGCGATAAGCTGGGCAAACTGCGACCCGAAATCAAGAATCGGGATCACTTCACGGCCGGATTGAGCTGGGATGGAGAGCGCCATTGAAGACGAATAACGGAACTCGCGGCCGAAGGCAAAACTCGGCCCCTACGGCAGCGTCGAAGGATTCGGCAACGGCGACTGCTTCAGCCACTCCGCCCGAAGCACAAACCCCGGCAAGACCGACGACGACAACGCGCCATTCTCGGGAACGACGGGCACGTACTTCCCGCCCTCCAGCCGGTGGAGGTCGATGGTCTGATACGCGGGGTCGATGATGATGTACTCCGTCACACCAGCCGATTGATAGTCGAGGTACTTGTCGCGATAGTCCCGATCCCGCGACTCGGCTGACACGATCTCCACGATCAGGTCGGGCGGGCCTTCGAGATACGTCTCGCCAATCACCGACTTCGACGCACGGGCGACAAATGACAGATCGGGCACCCGCGCAGTGCCCGGCGACAAACGCACTGTGAACGTATCGGAGAACACCTCGCCAAGACTCGACTTCACCACCAGCCGGTTGGCATACGAGACCAGCCAAACATTCAGGCGAATATGGGGCAGAGATACCGGCGATATAAAGCGGGATTCTCCATCAACATATTCAACTCGGGGAAACGTGTCGGGCAGCGCGAGGAACTCGGCTTCGCTCATGGCAACGCGCCGCTCGCCGGTGGCGAGGTCGGGGGTCTCTCGCCTGGGAGGTGTGGCGACCGTCATACCCGGATTGTACACCCGTCCCTACGCAACGGTCGGGCTATCTTCTCGAACCTCATTGGCCCGGCGGGTGTCCTCGGCGAGGTGCCGCGCTCCCATCAGCCAAGCGACCCCGCCGATCAGGAACGTCACGCTCACCGCAGCCATCGCAACCCTCAGGCTGGACCGGTCGGCGATGAACCCGATCAGCGGCGGGGAGATCGCGTCGCCGAAGGCGTGGATGATGAAAATGTTCAGCGCGAACGCCGTCGCCCGCACCGGCGCGCGCGTCACATTGGCCAGCACTGTGTTCGTCGGACCCGTGTTGAAAAACAGGCAAAACACCGCCAATCCCACAAACACCCACGCAGCCGGGAACGGCGTCGCCAGCATCAGCAAAAACAGCGGAAAACCGGTCAGCAATCCGGCTGCGGAAACCAGAAAATAGCTCCCCGAAAACCGCGAACGCAGCCTGTCCCCCGCCCAGCCGCCCACGAGCGTCGCCGCCAAACCCGTCACCACCACGATCCCCCCGAAAATCAGATTCACCTTCGCCAGCTCCGCGCCCTCCCACTGCGACGTGATGTAACGCGGCATCCAGAACGCAATCCCGCCCATGGCAAAGGTCATCGCCGTCATCCCGATGCTGCAATACACATACGACGGAATCGCGAAAAGCTCCTTGTACAAACCCGCCCGGCGGACTGTCAGGTTCTTCGGCCCGCCCGCCGCGGCCTGTGCGGCCTTGCCCCGCCGCGGATCCTTGTACATCAGCGCAACCCCACCCGCGATCAACCCGGGAAGCACCAAGCCAAAAAACGCCCACCGCCAGTCGATCAGCGCAGCCATCAGCCCGCCGAACGCATATCCCAACGCGCTGCCCACCGGAATCGCAGCGTAAAACCAAGCCAGAATCCGCCCGCGCTTCTCCACCGGGTACAAGTCGGCCAGCAGCGTCGGGGCCACCGGCGCGTATGCGGCTTCGGAGATGCCCACCATACACCGGGCCGCGACGATCCCCGCGAAGCTCATCGCCAGCCCCGTCCACCCCGTCGCCAGCGATCCCAGAATCGTTCCCACCCCCACCAGCGTCCACCGGCTCATCTTGTCGCCGAGAAAGCCGAAAACCGGCGAGAACACCATGTAGCTCACGAGGAACATCGTCGCCAGCAGCCCCATCTTGGTCTGCGCGTGCGGGTCGTTGGGCAGCAGGTCCCTCTGAATCAGCGACTCGACCCCAGCCAGCACCTGCCGGTCCATGTACGTCAGCAAATTCAGCACGAGCAGAAGGATCAGCGACCGCCTTGCGACCGATGCGTTCATGTCAGTCGGTTCGACTTGCACGGTGGTAGGCTGCGTCATAGGTGCGTCCGCCGCGTATACACCCACCACTCGACCAGCAGCAACGGCATGGCCACCGCCGCCACAAGCCACCACCACAACTCCAGCCGAGCCTTGCTCGACCCCGTGGTGGCCACGACCGTCTCGCCGATCCCACCCGGCGCGGTAGGCGCCGGAATAACGACGGACTCATTGGCTTCCAGTAAGTTCACCGCCAACCGCTCGAACCCCTCGACCTTCGGCGCAATCTCAAAAATCCCGACCCGGTCCAGCGCCGGCAACACCACATCCGCCATCGCCGACGCCTGCCTGCCATCGGCCACCGCCTCGATGGCGATTTGCCGGTCCATCCCCGGTCCGGAAAGCGTGATCGACCGAAGATCGCCCAGCGACGTCCGCGGCAATCGCGGCGTCGACCCAGGCGGGTAGCTCTCGCGCACGGACAGGTCGGAACTGGTCGCGATAAACTGAAGTGTGTTGTGCACGAAGACCGGGTAGCTCACGAGGAACGGCCAGTTGCTGTTCAGCGGGTCGAACGCCACCGCAAGGTGAATACTCCGCCCCTCGCGGTGCAGCACCACCAGCGGCCCGCGAACGCCCTCAACAAGCACCTCGCTCTCCCCCGCCGGCACGAGCGTGATCGCCCCCGCGCCATACAGCTTGCCAAGCGACAACCCCCGCAGGATCGGGTGATCACGCTTCCAGTCCAGCACGCCGACAATCTCGGGGTCGGTCACCAGTGCCCCGTCCCGCGTCTTGGCCGTCAGTCGCAGCCCCTCGGGCAGCACGCCGAAGTACACAAAGTTTCCCGTCGGCGGCAGCGCTTTCGGGCGATAGTTGTCGAAGAGGATCACATCGCGCGTGGCCTTCCCCGCGGCGACGGCGTCTTCATACTGCCGGCTTGTCAGCTCTTGAGGGTCGCGCAGCGACAGCGACTTCACCAGTCGCGACAGGAACGGGTTGTTCCCATCACTCACGACAGTCACTGCCAAGCTCCTCGGTTGGGGAACGACCACGCTGGCGCTGTCGTCGGCTGCCAGAACGTCGCCCTCCTTGTTCATCTGTTCCACGCGCACGATAGCCGCCGTCGGCAGCTCGATGGTGAACTCAGCCGCGTCCCGCGCGACCACCCCCTCCTTCTCCGCCGCTTGACGCTGCTCCTGACTCCAGCCGTCGGGCACCAGCGTCACCCGCGCAACCTTTTGCACCGCGCCATCTACCGTAAGCTGCAGGTCCGTCGTCACCGGCTCGGGCCCGCTGCTGATCAGTCGGGCGAACACCTGCACCTCGGTCGGCCGCTCGTAGTTCCGCCGCGCCGAGAGCGACACAATCCCCACATTTTTCGACGTCGCCTTGCCGATGGGTTCGTACCGCACCGTGCCCCGCAGCGACAGCTCACCCGCGTCAGCCGCACGCCCATCCGAGTACACAAACACGTCCGGCGGGGTCACGGCACTTCCGTCCTCGATCGCCCCGGCTCGCATCGTGCCCTGCGCGTCAGCCAGTTGATACGCCAGCTTCATCCGCGTGCGCCGGTCGGAAGGCTGGATCTCGTCGATCGACTTCTTCAGCAGTTGCGTGTCGCTGGTGAACCCCTGCACGATCTCGGCTTGGTCGTCGAACGCAATGACCATCGCACGCGACCCGCCCGAAAGCGTATCGAGCAGGGACTTCGCCCGCGCCTTGGCCTCCTCGAGTCGCGTGCCCCCCGAAGCGTTCCCATCCGTCGCCGACATCGAAGCCGAACGATCAATCAGCAGCACATTGCTCGCCCCCGCCGCCGGCCGATAAGGCACCGCCGGCTGACTCAGCGCCAACGCCAACGCAATCAGCAGCAGCATCTGCAGCAACAACAGCAGGTTCCGCCGCAACTTTTGAAACGGAGCATTGACCTGCAAATCCTGCACCGCCTTCCGCCACAGCAGCGTGCTCGGCACGGCCTGCTCCCGACGCCGCAGCTTCAGGAAATACAGCAGCAACAGCGCCGGAACCGCGAGGGCGGCTGCGATCAATCCGGCCAGTGGCGAGAGAAAAGTCATGGTGTCACCCTAGCCCAGAAGCCCGCGCCGCCGCAGGTACGCCAGCACCAGCGTATCGAACGGAACCGCGGTCGACGAAAACAAATACGACCCCCCCCGCTTGCTCACATAGTCCTTCAGCCCCAGGCAATACGCATTGAGGCTGCTCTTATACTGCTTCAGCAGCGCCGGGCTCATCGACACCTCCGCCATCGACCCGTCTTCCGCATCCCGCAGTTTCAAGTCCCCCGCCAGCGTCGGATCGATCTCCTCCGGCGAAAGCAACTGCACCGCGAACAGGTCGTACCTTCCCCCCGCGATGTACCTCAAACTCGCGTCAAACCCGCCCTTGTCGAGGAAGTCCGAGAGCACGACGATGACCCCCCGCGTGCGTGCCGACAGCGTGATGCGCCGGAGCGCCCCGCCGAGATCCGCTGCGCGCCCCGGCTGAAGCTTGCCCAAAAAATCCAGCATCCGCGGCACGCGCACCCGCCCGCGCATTGGCCCCGACTCCGCCACCGCAGCCGCATCGGCTACCTCACCGTCCCCCGCCCCACCCGCCGCCCCCACCGCAAACACATTCACCCTGTTCTGATGCACCAACCCCACATACGCCAGCGCAGCCGCCACCCGCCGGGCATACAACGCCTTGTTTGGATCCCCAAAGTTCATCGACCCCGAAACATCCACCACCACATACAACGACAAATCCTCCTCCTCCAAAAACATCTTGAGAAAAAGCCTGTCCAACCGCCCGTAAATGTTCCAGTCAATGTGCCGCAGATCGTCGCCAATCACATAATTCCGGTAATCCGCAAACTCCACCGACTGCCCCCGCCTCTTGCTCCGCCGCTCCCCCCGCATCTTCCCCGCGAGCACCCTGCGCGAAATCACATCCAACGCATCCAACCGCGTCAGCAACTCCGGAGGAAGTAATTGTTCAGTCTGAGGCATGGGGATTCACCACGGAGGGCACGGAGAAACACGGAGAAGATATCAGCTGACAAATCTATCGATTCTATCTCGCAGCATTACGCTGTTAAAGTTGATCAAAAGGGCGATCTTCAGACCCGTTTGCCTCAGATAGGTGAGCATTTGGGCTTCGTGGATACCGCTGATCTCTTCAACCAGAATCTCCAGCCGGTACGCCTCCTTGAGCGTTATCCCCTTGTACCTAACAGGCGCCTGCACCTGTCGCTCCCACCGAATCCCCCGAACTCGCAACTCTTCACACAAGCACGCCGCGTACGACGACTCCAACAGCCCCGGCCCGAGTTCACGGTACACCTCAATCGCCGCCCTTCCCGGCAACTCTTCCAAGACCAACATTTGAATGTCTCCGTGTTTCTCAGCGCTTTCTGTGTCGCCGTGGTGAACCGCTCCTACCCGTGTACGTCGATTTCCCCGTTATGGTCCTTCTCGTTGATGATTCGCGCCAGTTCCCGCGCCTGCTTCTTGTCTCGGCAGACGATCAGCAGTTCGTGTTTCCGGTCGTCCTTGCCGTTCCACACGGCGTACGCGCCGCCGATGGCCATCACGACCCGCACCTTGCCGCAGTTCTGGGGGACTTTGAATCGGGCCATGGTTACTTGCCTTCCTCGATTTTTTCGGGGGTCTGGTCGATGACTCGTTCGAGGATCTGATCGGCGGTGACGCCTTCGGCTTCGGCTTCGAAGTTGAGGATCACCCGGTGTCGCATCGCCGGCGCCACGACTTCCTTGATGTCCTTGAAGCTTACGCTGAACCGCCCGTCCAGCAGCGCCCGCACCTTCGACGCCAAAATGATCGCCTGAGCCGCCCGCGGGCTCGCCCCGTACCGCAAATACTTCGCCGCGTCCGGCACGGTGTAAGGGCTCTTCGGGTGCGTCGCCAGTACGCACCGCACCGCGTAGTCCTGCACATGCCTCGCCACCGCCACCCGCCGCGCCAGCGCCTGGTGCGCGATGATCTTCGCCCCATCCAGCACGGGCATCACCTTCGCATCGATCCCAGCCGTCGTCCGGTTGATGATCTCGTGCATCTCCTCCCGCCCCGAATACTCCACCGTCAGCTTGAAAAAGAACCGGTCCAGCTGCGCCTCCGGCAGCGGATACGTGCCCTCCTGCTCGATCGGGTTCTGCGTCGCCATCACGAAAAACGGCGGCTCGAGTAGCCGAACTTCGCCCCCCGCCGTCACCTGCCGCTCCTGCATCGCCTCCAGCAACGCCGACTGCGTCTTGGGCGTCGCGCGGTTGATCTCGTCCGCCAGCACGATCTGCGAAAAAATCGGCCCCGGCATGAACCGAAACTCCCGCCGCCCCGCCGCGTTCTCGTCAATAACGTTCGTACCCAGTACGTCCGCCGGCATGAGGTCCGGCGTAAACTGAATCCGGTTGAACCTCAAACTCAGCGCCGACGCCAGCGCCCGAATCAACGCCGTCTTCCCCAACCCCGGCACCCCCTCGAGCAGCGCATGCCCCCCCACAAACAAACACGTCAACACCCCCTCCACGATCTTCTCGTGCCCCACAATCACCTTCCCAATCTCCCCCCGAACCGAACGATAATCGGAACGAAAAGCATCGCAGAGAGAGTTCAGATTCATGTCCGACGTCGCGTTGTCTGCCATTACTCGGTCCTCAAAAGTTCAAAGCTCAAAATCCGAAATCCGAAGAAGTCGCAAGTTCAAAATTGCCGAACTCAAAGTCTAAAGTAACTTTCGCACGATAGCGCCGAAGAGTCGCCTAGGCCCGGTCGATTCCCGCTCAAAAACATCTCGCGCCTCCTCAACATCCGCCCTATCTCGCGCGTCCACCAACCGTCACTCCTTTACTTCTTCCCGGCAAATTTTTAGCTGCATCACCCTGTCCCTCCGCCGGAGAGACTCGGAAGCCTCGATGTGGTTCGCAGCCACCGTACCCGACGCCCTTACCAACTGCTTCACATCTTCCGCGTCGCTCGCCGTCCTCGGCAATGGTTGCACGAAACTCCGAACATCGCGCGCGAATCGCTCCGTCCGCTCCTCATGATCGAATCGCGGCTTTGCTTTTGTCCCTGGCTTCTCCACTTTGAGCTTTCAAACCTTCTTCGGATTTCGGATTTTACCCATCCCTCTTCCGCTCCTCTATCTTCGCCTGAGCCCTCTTCTTCGCCGCCATCAATCCCCCCACTCCCGCCCCTGCCTCTTGTTCTGCCGCTTTCGGTCTCCCCTTCGGCGCTTCCTCCGTTCCATCCGCCCCGCCCAACAGGTCGCTCAGGTCCCCCTCGACCTGCGGCAGCGGCGCATCCGCCAGCCGTCCCCCGCCCGTCGCACCGGCTTGCACTTCTTCCCGCTTCCGCCGCAGCGCGTCCATCGACTCGCCACGCCCGCTCGCCCCCGCCCGGTCCAGGTCCTCCCGCGTCGTGTGCGTAAAGCCCTGCACATACGCCCTCACCTTGTTCCCACCCGACCTCAGCATCGCCGAATCAATGGCAATCCGACGCACCGCAACATCCATCAACAGCAGCAACAACGCCAGCGGTATCAGCCAGTCCCACACCGGCAACGGGCTCACCTTCGCCGCCAGCCCCTCCCGGTCCCACCAGTCGTTCCCCGCCACCTGCCACGGCGGCAACAGCCGCCCCCCCGTCCGCCGCGCGATCTCCGCCAGCACCATCTCGTTGCTCTGCAAATCCCGCAGCTCCCGGCTTGCCGATTTTGACAACCCGCTCAGCAGAAATCCGGATTTCCCGTCTTGCCCCGTGTACCGCAGGCTCACCACATAGTTCCCCTCCATCGGCGTATCAAAAATCGCCTCATACGTCCCCGGCGCCGTCTGCACCATCCGCACCTCCCGCGGCGTCAAGTCCGGTCCGACCACTGTCCCCTGAATGTTCAGGAAGCTCTCAAACGACCCCTCCGCCCGACTGGCTTCCACCATCACCTTCCCCTTTTCCACGCCGCCCGTCTCCGCCCCGCTCACCTGCACCGTCCGGATGTCCAGCTCCGCGTTCATCGTCGGCCGCGCCACCGCCCGCACCACCTGCGCCCAAAACCGGTCATACACAGGGCTGGCGTACCAGTTCGCCGCCCACCGGTTGTGCGCGTCGCTCGTAAAGCACAGCGCCCTCCCCAGCCCCGTCTGCCAGTACGCCAAAACCGGGTCGCTCTCCTTCCCCACCACGATCGGAACCTCGACCTGCGGACTCGCCTTGCGGCTGGTCAGCACATACCCCGTCACGCTCCCCGGCACGGCGATCCCCTTGATCGCGTCGGTCAGCGCCGGCGCCTGCCGCAGCGGAAATCCCTTCGCCTCCTCCTGAATCAGCGAACGCTTCACCACCGTCGCTTCCTTGATGAAAATCTGCGGCAACTGCTGCGGATTGTCATTGATCGGCCCGTACGCCCGGCCACCCAGCCGCGTCGCGATCTGCCGCATCGTCGTCGGCAGCCCGGCGTCCTCCGAGCTGTGCGGATACACCGTGATCGTCGAAACGGTGATCTTATTCTCGATCCACTCCCGGTACTGCGCCTCGCTCGGCTGCTGCGGGTCGCCGTCGGAGACGATGATCATGTGCTTCTGCCGAGCGTCCGAATCCTTCAATCCCGGGTTCCCGCCGCGCCCGTTAAGCGCCACGTTGAACGCGTCCTGAAAATCCGGCATGTCGCCCAGTTGCATGTTCTTGATCGCCGCAATCGCCTTGCCCCCGTCGCCCCTCGGCTGAATCGGAAAGTCCCACTGACTCCCCCCGCCCCCCACGCCCTTCCACGCATAGCTCAAAACGCCCACTTCATCCCGCTCGCTCAGCGCCTCGGTCGCCTTGATCGCGCACTGCTCGCCCCAGTAGTTACCGTCAGGCATCTCGCACGAGTGCATCAGCAGCACCAACGCCCCCTTGGCGATCTCCCGCCGCGCCGGAACGTCCATGTCCAGCGGCAGGACCTGCTCCAGCCGGCTACCCGCCCAACCACCCGCCCCGAACGCCTCATCCCCACCGATCATCACCAAACCGCCCCCCGACTCGTGCCCGTACGACGCCAACACCTGCTGCTGCTCGTCGCTCAACCCGCCCACCCCCCGCGGCACGTTCGCCAGAATCACCGCGTCATAATCCTGCAACTGCAGCAGCGAAGTCGGAAACCGTTCCGGTGTAATAACGTTCCCCGGGTCCACCGCGATCCCCTCCCGCAGCAACGCCTGCACCAGATACATACCCCCATCGCCCGGCACGTTGTTCACATACAAAATCTGCCCACGCCCACGCACAAACGTAAACCCCGACGCCGAGCGATTCGCCATCAACGCCGTGCTCATCGTCTCACTACCCATCGCCCCATTACCCACCGCCCCGCCGCCCCCCGCCGGCTGCCGGATCGTCACACTCCCCCCCGCCTTCGCATCGTCCGGCTCGAACACGGCCTTAAACTCATGCACCCCCGCCCGCCGCAACGCCGGAACCCGCACCCGCTCGACATTCGGCCCCGCCTGAAGCACCACCCGACGCTTCTCCGCGCCCCCCTCACCCACCGCCATCGGCACCCCCTGGTGCAACACCGACAACTGCCCAGCCACCGGCCCCACAGCCGTGCTCCGCAGCGCAATCTCAATCGTGAACGGCTCGTTCTCACGACGCCACGCCGGCGTCGTCAACCCCTCCATCAGCACCTCGCCCGTACTTGCATACCTCAGCGGAACCACATCAATCGGAACCCGCTGACTCGCCGCCAGCGTCAGCGCCTTGTCGATCGCCCCCGTCGTGTTGTTCCCGTCCGTCACCAGCACCATCCGACGCATCGCCCCATCCCCGAACGTCGCCAACCCCAACATCAACGACGAACCAATGTCCGTACCCCCCGCCACATCCCGCACAGCCGGCGGCGACTGCCCCAACACCTTCGACGGCATCGACTCGATCAACGCCTGCTGCGCAAAACTCACCAACCCCACACGGTCGTTGGGCCGCTTGTGCTCCCGAGTCACCTCCGCCACGAAACGGTCCGTCGCCTCCGACAGGTTCGCCGTTCCCGCCCCACCCGCAGTCACGGGAAACTCCGTCACCCGCGCCGTCGACAGCGAAATGTCCCGAATCACGATGATCTCAACGTCCTCCGCCTTCCGCTCGAGGCGCAACCCTCCCACTATCAGCACCAGCACCCCCAGCAGCAGTAACCTCAACCCCACCGCAAACCACCGCCGCGCCCCGATCACCCCCGCCATCGAACGCATCGACAGCCCCAACACCACCGCCGCCGGGACCAAAAACAGCAGCCCCGCCTGCCACCCCGTCAGGTGCTCCAACCTCATCCCAAACAACGCCAGCATCGCACCCATACCCCGTATCTAATCACAAACGCAGCCCCAGTAACAGCATAAACCCCACCCACCCCAACTTGTCACAAACCCGCCTCCACCACCGGCCCCACCGCACTCACCGCCGGTCCAACGCACTGCTCACCACCACCGTCGACGGAAACGGCGGATACCCCATCAAATACCGCGTCCCCGAAAACTCGCCCAGGTCCCAACCCAACATCCGCGCGGCGTCGGCGATGATCTCCCCGTACGAAGCCATCAGCGGCGAAGTCACCACCGGCGGAAACCGGCCCAAATCCCGACTCATCACCTGAATCGGCAGCACGTCCGAATCCTGCGGCAGCGTGTCGAGCACCGTCAACTTCGCCAGCGTCCTCACCTGCTGCTTGAGCGCGAATCCACAATCCCGGTGCACAAGCATGTCAAACTGCAAATGTTCCGCCGGCACCGATACGTTCGCGACAAATGTCACCGACGCCCCCTCCGGCCCGTATCGCGAACCCAGCGCCCTCACAACCGATCCAAATACGTACGTAAACATTCCGCTGTTCCCCACCTCCGACGCCCCCAGTTCGTCCAGTCTCATCCCGTCCTGCACCACCGACTCGATCCGGGGCATGTTCGGCGAGCAAAATTTCCGTAAGAACATCGGCCCGTCCACCGGCTCGGCTGGGTCAATCGGCGCGTCTGCCAACTTGTTCTGTTGGTCGGAAAACGAGTGCCGACGAAACACCGTCCACTTCGCGTCGTGCCGCAACCTCCGAAAATCCACCCACCCGGCGACCAGCGCCGAGTCGATCATCTCCGGATCCGAAGCATTGGGCCTGAGCAAGATCGTGCTGAACCTCACCCTCGCCTGAACACCCCAAATCGCACTATTGCCCCGAAACGCAAGCTTCCGACTGGCCGCAAGTCGCTCTCCCGTCTCATCCGGCAATGCATCCACCACCAACTCCAACGTCGCCTTGTCCCCGATCCGCGCACAAACCGTCTCCTGTAACCACCCCATCGTTTGCTGCGTTTTTTGGCGAAGTTTTGCCGAGCCACCG
>JBBRUM010000057.1:0-12554 GCA_038247815.1 Tepidisphaerales bacterium
CCCCTGTTCGGGCACACTCAGGGCCATTGCGGCGTTGCGGTGCGGGACGGGAGCCGCTGGCTGGTGCACGTGGGTGATGCGTATTACCTCCGCGTGGAGCTTTCGACGGACGACCATCCGGTGTCGGCGCTGGCTGCCCACCGAGCAGCCGATGACGTACTCCGCCGGAAGAGCCTCGGCGAGTTGCGACGGTTGGCGCGGGAGCACGCGGGAGAGGTGGAGATGTTCGGGTATCACGACTTCGGTGAGTTCCCGGCGGGGTAGGTAGAGAAGTAGGGGTTAGCAGTGGCGGAGGGATGGACGGGTGTTGATGGGTGGCTAGGGCGGAATGTCACAGGGGTTTCAGGAGAATTACGGGGGGGGTGGGCTCGATTTTGGTGTAGGGCGCGGGTTTAATCCGGAGGAGAAGGGGGCGGATTGTTCCTTCGGTAAAGAAGTGCGGGTTAGTCTGTGCAGAGTGGGGGGGGAATGAGAGGCAAAGCAATGGCGATGGTGAACTGGATTTTTTCGAAGACGCTGAACAGTGTGTGGTTTGGCATTGTGATGATGCTTCTGATTGCGGCGTATGTGGCGGTGGGTTCAGGCCAGCCGAGGGTGAGGGAGTTTTTCGAGATGGACGAGTTGGGGTTCTTCAACGCCTGGCCTCTGAAACTTTTGATGGTGCTTTTGGTGAGCAACCTGGTGGTGGTGACGTTCGTGCGGATTCCGTTCACTCGTCCGCGGTATGGGGTGTGGATGATTCACACGGGGATCGTGACGCTGATCTTCGGGATGGCGTATTACTACCGGTTTAAGCAGGAGGGGCTCGCGTTTGTAATGAAGGATGGGGTGGCGACGCACTATTACGACAGGTGGGAGCGGGCGCTGTATGTCAGGGTGGACGGGGTGGGCACGAACGATTTTGCTGTGCTGGGGACGCTGCCGCGGTTCCACTCTTACGAGCCGAACGGCCCGTCGAACTGGCGGATGGGCGGGAGCGATTTGAAGGGGATCAAGCCTGTGGTTGTGGCCCGGGCGGCGGTGGGGGCGGAGAGTGCCCCGGGTGGTGGGGTTAGGGTTTCGCCGCTGCACCAGATGATTGGGCATCCAAATGAGATCGAGATGGATGTTGTGGGGTATTGGCCGTACGCCGAGCTCGTGGTGAGTTATTTGGAGGGGACGGCGAGCGGGATTACCGGGGTGCGGGTGGTGGCGGAGGACCATCACGGGCTCGAGCAGCGGCGTATGTGGCTGGTGGCGAGTGAGGGGGCACAGGGACAGGCGGTGCTGGGTGAGCTGGAGTTGGAGCATCGGGAGGTTGTGTCGGCTGAGGCGCTGAGGGAGATGGTGGAGGCGGTGGGGAAGGTGCATGTGCTGGAGGTGTCGGCAGGGGGGGAGAGCAAGCGATTTGGGGTGGATGTGGGGGTGAAGTTTGAGTTGGGGGGGTATGGGTTTGAGGTGGAGGCGTTTGACCCGGCGTGGCGGACGATGCAGGGTGAGGTTGTGCCGCTGCTGACGGTGATGGTTACGCCGCCGAAGTCGGCTGGGTACAAGGAAGTGTTTCGTCGGCAATTGATTCCGGGTCGTGAGAAGGTGACGGACTGGAAGCTTGGGGAAGCCGACGCCGGGCCGATGGGCAAGCGGCAGAACGAGGCGCTGGATGCGGGGCTGGTGACGCGGTACACGTTTAACGACTCGCTGAGGCTGCTTCCGCGGGAAGGGCGTGAGAAGCGGGTGTTCGTGACGACGGCTGGGGAGGGGAAGAGTATGACGGTGATCGGGACGAGCAGTGCTCGGTCGGCGCGGGTGGTGGAGCTGGAGACGGGGAAGGCGGACTTGGTTTTCGGAGAGGGGGCGGACAAAGCGGTTCTGACGGTCGCGCGGGTGGGGGGCCTTACGCGGGGCGAGAAGGTGGTAGAGGTTCCAAAGGGTAAGCGGGACAGGGTGACCGGTGAGGTGGGGGCGGCGCAGATGGCGGCGGTGCGGGTGAAGTCGGGCGGGTGGGAGAAGATCGTGAACGTGCCGTTCTCGCAATGGGTGGTGAGCAACCCGAGCTGGAAGGCCGGGACGGTGACGCTGCCGGAGAGCGGGCGGGTGCTGCAGTTGCAACTCGGCAACCGGCAGAGGCCGATCGCGCCGGACTCCGAAGGCAGGCCCGCGTCGGTGCGGTTGGATAAGTTTGACCTCGTGAGCTATGCCGGCGGCAGCGCGACCTCGGGGATGCAGCGGGACTTCAAGAGTTCGCTAACAATCAAAGAGGGGGACGGCGTCGAGCGGAAGGCGCAGGCTCACATGAATAACCCGGTGTACTTCGGGGAAACGCCGATTTTTGGCTTGGGGGACACGTATTGGACGCTGTTTCAGGCGCAGTGGGACCCGAACGGGCAGCGGTTTACGGTATTGGGGGTGGGGAACCGGCCTGGGGTGTGGATCATGACGGCGGGATGCGTCGTGTTGACAGTGGGGTTGATGTACGCGTTTTACGCCAAGCCGCTGATTGTTCGTAGGATGAAGGAGAAGGCGATCGCGGAGGCGAAGGCGAAGGGCAAGCCGGTTCCGGCTGAGAGCGGGGGGAAGGTTAGACGGCCGGTGGTGATGGAAGGGGTGGAGGGTAGGATTTCGGTGTGAGGGTGGTAGTTGGTAGTTGGTAGTTGGTAGTTGGTAGTTGGAACTTATGGGTGGTGTGGAATTTGAGGTGAATTATGCGGTTAGTTCATGGAATAGTGATGGTTTTGGCGGTGGTAATGGGCTTTGTTTCGGGTGCGAGGGGGGAGGCGTTTTTTTCGGCGGTGGATCTTGGGCCGATGCGGGTGGTGTCGGTGCAGGACAACCAGACGCTGAAGACGATGGAGACTTTTGCGCGGCAGCGGCTGGCGACGATCTCCGGGAGGACGTCGCTGGACGGGGCGGCGGCGTTGCCGGTGGTGTTGGACATGACGTTCAGGCCGGAGATGTACCAGGAGCGGAACATCATTCGGGTGAAGAACGTTCCGCTGCGGAAAGACTTCTCGGACTTCAAGGGGATTTCCGAGGCGGAGAAGACGCGGATTTTGGAGGAGGGGACGGTTTCCATGTCGTTCATGGACCGGGGGGACGTGCAGGAGTTTTTGGAGAACGTGCGTGGGATGGCGTCGTTCAAGAATGACGCGGTGAACGAGTTGATGAACGGGTACGGGGCGCTGAAGATGCTGACGACGCGGGGGCCGCAGTTGCCGTCGGCTGCGATCCCGCCGCGGGCGGCGGGGGATCTGAACTGGAAGACGACGGACCAAATTGTCACGAACGTTCCGCGGTATGTGGAAGCGATGCGTTCGCACGGTGAGACAAATTTGCCCGCGCCCATGCCGGGGTACACGGGCAGCGAGGAGCTGCTCGGTCGGATCATCGACACGCAGCGGACGCTGCAACTTGCCTGGAGGAGTCAGGACGTGGCGGGTGTGAACGGGGCGGTGGTCGAGCTTGCGGCGCTTCTGCCGCAGGTGAATCCGGCGGTGTATCCGCTGGAGATCAAGAGGCGGGTGGAGGTTTGGTACACAGCGGCGGCGAAGCTTACAATTCCGGGGGCGTTCGTTTACTTCATCGCGTTTGTGCTGTTCCTTCTCGGGGTGTACAGCGGGGTGACGGGGCTGAGGCTTTGGGCGCTGCGGTTTTTCACGCTGGCGTTTGTGATTCATACGGTGGCGATTGGGGTGCGTTGGTGGCTGGTGAGCAAGAGCGTGGGGAACTGGTTCGAGAGCATTCCGATCAAGAACCAGTTTGAGAGCGTGCTGTTTAGTTCGTGGTTCGGGTCGGCGGTGGGGTTATCGCTGGAGCTCTGGCGTAGCCGGGGCATTTGGGGGGCGGCGGCGAGCTTTGTGGGTTGGCTGAGCTTGGTCGCGATCTTCTCGGCGCCGTTCGTGGCTGGGCGGGAGATCGGTGGCGAGATCGGGATGGCTGCGGGGGTGCTGATGAGTTACTGGCTGTACATCCACGTGACGATGGCGGTGGCGGCTTATGCGCTTATTGGGATGAGCTTCATGCTGGGCGTGTGGTGGCTTGTCAAGTATTACGGGTTTTACCGGACGGTGAGGAAGATTCCGGCGCGGCAGTTGGCCGGGGACTTGAATCGTCTTGAAGACTACACCATGCCGGGGGGCGGGGGTGTGGCGCTTTCGATGAGGCAGACGGTGGCGGCGCTGCTGTTTTTCCCGGTGCGGGCGCGGGAGGAGTCGCGCGTGGTGGCCAAGGCCCTGCCGCACGACGTCCGCACGCGGCAGTTCATGGCGACGCTGGACTCATGCAACCTTGTGATCCTGCAGATGACATTCTGGATGCTGGGGGTGGCGGTCATCCTCGGGGCAGTATGGGCGGACCAAAGCTGGGGCCGGCCGTGGGGCTGGGACCCGAAGGAGACGTTCGCGCTGGTGACCTGGATCGTGTACCTCGTAGTGGTGCACGTCCGACTGGCGACGCAGGACAAGGCGTGGTGGACGGCGGTGCTGTCGATCGTCGGGTTTGGCGTGATGCTGTTCAACTGGATCGGGGTGAACTTCTTCCTGGTCGGGTTGCACTCGTACGCTTAACCGATGCATCTCAACGGCGCGGGCCCGGATTCGGCGATGGCGGTATCCCCGGGGGACCCGACACGCCGGGTCGGAGACCCGGGCATCCTCCGACAGTCCCAGCAACACCGCGAACGCGCCCCACCGGCCCCGCGAGCCGGTTACAGGGATGGTCAGTTTCAATAGGGGTTGAACGACCTCGGACCGTCTAAGATGTTGGCGTGAGCAACAGCCAAATCTTCGTCATCGTGGTGATATCGATCGTCGCGTGGATGGTGGTGACGGTCGTGGGAAACCTTCAACGGCACTCTGAAGGAAGAGGCGAGCACGGCAAGGTGTGCCGAGGCTGTGCGACAGGGAACCCCACCGTGGCAAAGTTCTGCCGCACGTGCGGGCGACCGGTGTAGACGGTGACCGATGGCGGGTTGTCGGTAGTTGCAAATTGAAAGCGAGAAATGTTCATGGGCGAAAAATGGAATGTGCGGGGCGAATCCAAAGAATCCGACGAGGGGATGCCGTGGGACAAAAAAGGGGCCGGTGGCGACGGCGGCCAATTCCGTGGCGGCGGCGGCGGCCGCAGACAGAATGGGTCCGGCGGGCTCGGTGGCGCGGGGATCTTTGGATCTCTCGCTACGCTGGCGCTCGCGGCGGCGGTCGCCTATGGCGGGTATCTCTGGTTCGTGAAGCGAGTCGTCGTGCCACAGGGTAACGTGCTGGTGCTGTTGAAGAAGGACGGGTCGAGGTCGCTGCCGGGCGATCAGGTCGTTGTGCCGGCTGCGCCGGATGCAACCAAAGACCCGGCGGGATACGACAAGTGGGCCCAAGAGTTCGCCGACGTCAATGGGATCCTCGAGCAGGTGTATCAGGAGGGGACCTACTTCGCCTTTTCCCCCTTTGACTTTGAGCGCGAGCTTCGTCCGGCGGTCACCGTGCCTGGCAACAAGGTCGGCTTGGTGGTTCGCAAGTTCGGCGCGCCGCTGGACGAGGGTCAGGTCCTCGCCGACTTCGGGCGGGGGCAACGCGGGCCGCTCCCGGAGGTGCTGCAACCGGGCACCTATCCCCAGTTCAGCAACCCCTACGCCTACGAGGTGATCACCGTCGATCCCGTTGTGATCGAGCCCGGGCATCGCGGCGTGGTCACCGTCATGGCCGGACCCCGCGCCCAGAAACCCAACGAATACCTCGTCGCCGAAGGCGAGCAGGGAACCCAGCCCGTTGTCGAGCCCGAGGGCCGCCGGTTCGTCAACCTGTTTCAGAAACGCGTGTCCCCAATTTCGATGCAAAGTCAGCAGTTCCAGATGAGCGGCGCCGATGCCATCCGCTTTCCAAGCAGCGACAGCTTTGAAATCAAGATGGAGGGATTTGTCGAGTGGAGCATCATCCCCGACAAACTGCCCCTGATTTACGTGCAGTACAGCGAAGGCGCGGGGCTGGTCGAATTTCTCGAGGAGCGCGTCATCCTGCCGTACTCGCGCAGCTTTAGTCGCCTAGTCGGCAGCCAGTACCTCGCCCGCGAATTCATCAGCGGCGACACCCGACTCAAGTTCCAGCAGGAGTTCGAGGACAAGCTCAAAGCCGCCTGCCTGGCCCAGGGAATCGAAGTCCGCCAAGCCCTTGTCCGGGACATCATCCCGCCGGATGACATCAAAGCGCCGATCAACGAACGCGAAATCGCCCGCCAGCAAATCCTCACGCTCGAACAACAAATCAACGTCGCCAAAAGCCAAGCCAACCTCACCCGGCAAACCGAATTGGCCACCCAAAACCAGAAAATCGGCGACGCCACCAAACAGGTCGTCACCATCGTCAAAGCCGCCGACCGTGAACGCGACGTCGCGATCACCCAAGCCAACCAGGCACTTGAAGTCGCCAAACTCCAACTCGACGCCGCCAGGAACCAGGCCTCGGCCATCGTCGCCCGCGGACAAGCCGAAGCCAACGTCATCCTGCTGCAAAAACGCGCCGAAGCCGAGCCCCTCCGACAACAAGTCGACGCCTTCGGCAGCGGCGAAGCCTTCGCACAATACTTCTTCTACCAACGCGTCGCCCCCAGCATCCGGTCGATCCTGACCAACACCGAAGGGCCCTTCGCCGAAATCTTTAACCAACTCACCAAACCCACGGGCAGCGGCACTCGAAGCAATTCAACGACCCGGCCCCTTGTGGCCGGAGAGGTGGAACGATGAACAAGCAGGCAAAGATAATCGCTCTCGGACTTCTGTCGTTCACAGCCCTCGGCTACGGCGGGTATCTCGCCGTCAAGTGGGGCGTGATGCGCACTTATGTCGGGCACGACGAGATTCTTGTGGTCACCAATCGCTTCGGCGACAACCTCCCCTCCGACCGCCGCACGGTGAAAGAGGGAGAGGGATTCAAGGGCGTCCGCGACGAGGTCTTCGGACCCGGTCGCTACTTCTTCGATCCCTTGCAATACGAGACGGTCATCGCGAGGCAAACCGTCGTCGGCGCAGGAAACCCCAGCAAATGGGAGTGGGACGCACTGGGGAACCTCAAGGACCCCGCAAGTGCGCCGCAGGTCGGACTTTTGACCCTGCTAGAAGGCCCAACCCCCGCCAGCGGCGACGAAGTCGTGGACCCGGGATTCAAGGGCATCCAGCGAGCCGTGCTCACGCCGGGGGTGTACAAGATCAACCCCGTCAAGTTCAAGGTCGATCTGGTTCCGGCGGTCGTGGTCCCGCCGGGCAGCGTCGGTGTCGTCACGCGGCTGGTGGGTGATGTGGCCGCGGGGGAGGGCGCGAGCGTCGTAGAGACACAATCCATCGCTACCGAAAAGGCACGCGCCGGCGTCGCCACCACGCGAGCCGGCGTCGGCAGCATCGGCGAGGGATCGACAATGGCCATGCCCTTTGTCGTCGGCGCCAAACAACGCGGCATCCTCCGCGACGTGCTTCAGCCGGGCGTTTACTACCTCAATCCTAGAATGGTGAAGGTCTCCATCGTGCCCGTCGGATACGACGCAATCACCACACGCAACACCGGCGCCGCTGGCGCTGGCGGCGCCGGCAACGACGCCATCCGCTTCTACACCAACGACGGGTACCTCGTCGAAGCCGACTTCACGGTCGTCTGGGGCCGCCGCCCCGCCGACGCCCCGGAACTCGTCCGTAACATCGGCGACATCGACCGCGTCGCCGAAATCGTCATCGAACCCGCGATGAAAGCCGCCGCCCAAAACGAAGGCGGACGGTACTCCGCCAAAGAACTCATCCAAGGCAAAACCCGCACCAAGTTCCAGGAAGAGCTCTCCGCCAGCCTTGAACGCCAGGTCCAGCCGCGCAACATCGAAGTCCTTCTCGCCCTCATCCGCAACATCACCATCAAAGACGCCTCCACCGGCAGGGACGCCACCCAAGGCCTGCTCTCCACGATCCAACAAGCCAACATCGAAGTCGAACGCGAACTCACCAACCGCCAGAAAACCCAAACCGCCGTCACCCGCGCCGGTTACGAGGAAGCCCTCAAAGCCGTCGACATCGCCAAGGAAGAAGTCGTCAGCGAGTCGCAGCAGAAGGTCGCCAACCTCCTCGCCGACGGCGCAAAGAAAGCGGCCCAAATCGGCGCGCAAACCGAAGTCGAAGTCGCCCGCATCCAAGCCGAAGTCGCCGGACTCGAAGCCCAACGCACCGAGATCCTCGGCAAGGCCGCCGCCGACGTCCTCCGACTGAAAAACGAGGCGGAAGCCAAAGGCGCTAAAATGCTCGTCGACGCCCTCGGCGGACCCGCCGCCTACAACCAGTACACCTTCGCCAAGAACTTCGACCCCAAAGACCTTCGCCTGATCTTCGCCGGGCCCGGAACCTTCTGGACCGACCTCAAAAGCTTCCAGGAAGTTGGCGGAGCGCAGGCCATGCAGGCGGCCACACGCCCCTCAAGGTGATCCCACGTCAGCCGGCTACCCTCCGACGCCAGTCCCAACCTCAGGGACAGGCGCGACTCACGACATGCTCCGACCCCTGACCCCGCCACTCAGACTTGGTCGCGGAGGGAGGCGATGAGGCGGCCAAGGTCGAAGGCGTCGGTGTCGGCGTCGTAGTCGAAGTCGCCGAAGTTCCAACCGGTGCCGCCGCCGGGGAGGGTCGAGGCCGTTCCCTGCAATCCTTGGAGCAGCCGGGCGAGGTCGGCTGAGTCGATCGTGCCGCTGAGGTCGGTGTCGCCGATGCGCGTGTAACGGAGCAGGACGTCGGTGGCGGAAACGGCAACGCCCGCGAAAGACGGGAATGATGGCGAACCGGGGAAGCCTGCGTTGGAGATGATCCCCACTGTGTTAAAAGCGGTGGTCGGCTGGTAGAAGGCGAGGGAGGAACCCAAGCCGGTGGTTCCCGGGAGGCCGGCCGAGGCGGTCAACCAGTGTCTGGTCATGTCTCGAAGCGCGGCGAGGTCGCCGTTGCGGACGACGAGGGACTTGTCGGTGACGTCGAAGAAGGCGGTGTAGGCGCGGGTTCCGAGGGGAGCGGCGTTGTTGGCGAGGGTGGGGGTGGAGTTCAGGACGATGTTGGCTTGGACGGAGGCGGTGGCGTTGGATTGGAGGTCGAGGGATCGGACGGTTTGCGGGGCGGTAAAGTTAATGCGTGCGTTGGAGAAGACGGATACGCGGGTGCCTGCGCCGAGTTCGGCGTCGGCGTTGAAGATTCCGGAGGCGACGTTGAGCTGGTCGTCGGCGGCGGTTGAGCCGGCGAGGGCGAGGCGGATGGCGGCGTTGTAGGAGCTGGTCGTGCCCTCGAACCGGACAACGTCGGCGCCGGTGCTGCCGTCGATGCGGAGCGTTTGGCCGGGGGTGAAGGTCCAGTTGAAGGTGGGGGTTGCGGTGGTGTTGTTGAGGAAGACTTGGAGGGAGGCGGGGTTGGACGCGTTGGATCGGAGTACGACCTGGTTGCCGCCGACGGGGGCGGTGGGTAGGTTCAGGACGTTGTTGGAAAACGCGATGAGCCCGGAGGCGGGGTTGCCGGCCGCGTCGGTGGCGGCGGAGAAGAGGTTGAGGGTGTAGTCGGCGGTGGGGGAGGTGAGCGTGGTGAGGTCTGAGAAGGTGTAGGCGGCGGCCGAGCCGGTGAGTGTAAGGTCGGCGGTCGGCTGGGTGACGCCCTCACGGACGAGAAAGAAGGACGACGCCGTGAGGTTGAAGACCGATTCTGGGAAGGTGATTGGAACACTCCCGACGGGGACATTTCGCGCCGCCGGGGAGATGCCGTAGGTGGCGACCGGGGCGACGTTGTCGATGAAGACGGCCGTTGCGACCGAAGCTGGCGAAACGACGTTCGACGGTGTCACGTGCACGGCGGTGAACACGTTGGAGCCATCGGGGAACACGTCCGATCCGTTGGTTGTGAGGGTCGTGCTGGTGGAAGTGGCGACGGCGGAGGCGATGGTGAGCCCGGCTCGGACAAGGCGAACGGTAAACCCGGGGATGGTGTCGGCGATGTTGAATGTGAGCGTGCCGGCGGCGGAGGAGTTGTTGCGGCGGGTGATCCGGTCGGAGTCGGAAACGCCGGTGTCCGACGCGGGGTCGAGGGTGGGGGCGGCAGGGACGGGGGGTGTGATCGAGAAGGTCGAATTGGAGACGTCGAAGAAGTAGTTGCCGACGGCTTCGATCCGGATGCGGGCCTGGCTGGTCAGTGGCAGGTCGGCTGGGAACACCAAAGGTTCCGAGCCGTCGTTTGGCGTGGCCTCGGCGAGGACGACGGGATAGGTCAAGCCGGCGTCGGTGGAGAGGGAGATTTTCACGTTGGCGGTGTTGATCCCGCTCGCAGTGGTCCCGGCGACGTTCCAGGTGATCGTCTGGTTCGAGCCGGCGGGGAGGGAGACGTTGGTGTTTGGCGAGGTGACGGCGAACGCCGCGCCTGTGTTGACGACATTCAGTACGAGGCTGGCGGTGTTGACGCCCCCGCCACCGGCGCGGTTGTCGCGGACCATGACGGTGAAGTTCATTGTCCGGGCCACGGTGGACAGGCGTTCTCCGTTGACGACGGTGTTGGCGTTGAGGCTGGCGAGGTTGGGGACGGTGCGCGTCGGCGAAGAGCTGGGCAGGAACGCGCGGACGATCGGGCCGGAGGTGGCGGTGGTGCTGTTCAGCGCCGTTCCGCTGGCGCCGTTGCGCTGCTCCCACGAGTAGGTGAGGGTGTCGCCGTTGCCGTCCGACGCGGTGGCGGTGAGCGCGTAGGGAGTGTTTGCCGGGATGGAACGCGTGCCCTGGGTGCTTACGACGGGGGCGAAGTTTCCCGTGGCGGCGCGGGACCCGACTCCGGGGATGGTTCCGTCCACGTACGACATGATCTGGTCGAAGTTGATCGAGTGAAACATGGCGTCCGAGTTGGCTTGGATGTCAAAGCCGGGGCCGCAGATTCCCGCGTAGGCCATGATCGTCGTTCCTCCGCCGGGTTCGACCGCGAGGGACGCACTGTCGCCCGCCGACCCTCCGCAGTTCGAGAACGAGTGCCTCGCGCCGAACTGATGGCCGATCTCGTGGGCGACGTAGTCGATGGTGAACGGGTCGGTGGTGGGGGCGGAAAACGAGGAGTAACCTCTGGCCTTCTGTCCGGCAATGCCGACGTTTCCGATGGAACCGGCGAGGCCGTTGTTGCTGCCGCGCGTGAGCACATGGCCGATGTCGTAGTTGGCCGAACCCACGACGGCGGGGTTGTCGAGGAGGGTTTGGTTCTGGGCGTTGGTCGTCGAGCCGTTTGTGGGACTGGTGAACGGGTCGGTGGCCGCGTTGGTGAAGACGAGCTGGTCGTTGTTGGCGATGAGCGTGAGGCGGATGGACAGGTCGCGCTCGTAAACACTGTTGAGTCGGTTGACGACACCAACGATGGCCGACAGTCCGAGGGTGACCGTGCCGCCCTGAAACGCCGTGTACTCGCCGGTCGCGGAAATGCCGATGCGGTAGTTGCGAAGCTGGGTGCCCGACCTGCCGGTGGAACCGATGGCGGCGGGGGTGGTCGGGTCCCGGGTTTCATCTTCAGGCCGCGGGGCCAAGCCGTCACCCGGCGACGCCGTGTCGCAGGTATACCCCATGTTGTCGGGGTTGATGAAGCTGTCACGGCGGAAATAGGCGACGAAGGAAGACGTCTGGCGATGGAAGGTGGGGTCGATGTAATACGTGCCCGAACCACCGAGGACGGTGGCGCGGAGGCCCTGGGGCGTCACGTCGAATCGGAGCACCTGCGAGGGGTCGTCGATGCCCTGGCCGGAATAGGTCTTGATGGATTTGAACTTCTGGCCGAGAGCGGCTTCAAACACCGGCGACTCGACGACCGCGAACCGGGAGAATCCGCCCGAGGGGTTGGGCAGGGAGATCGACAATGGTGCCGCGGCGGCGGGAGTGTTCTCGAGAGGGGCCTTGGTCAGACGCGACCGGAGCGACTTGAGGTCGATCCGGAACGGCGCCATCGCCGCGGCGTGAACGGTCTGGACGGAGGTGGATTTGCCGGCGGGAAGCGCATTCATCGGCTTCCAGAAGGACTCAACACCCCGCGCACGCTGGAGTTTCACGTACCGCGACTCGGCCAGGGCGGGCACGGTGTCGCGGGCTTGCTGGACGGCGAGCTGAGTCTGTTCAAACGTGCGAAAACCGGTGCAGCCGCAGTTGCAGCCGGCGGTGTGCGTTGCCCCCAACGGGGCCGTGTCGGTGGCGGAGGAGAACAGCGTGCGACTCTCGAAAACCTCAAGCGCGGACCGCCCGGCAAACGAACGAGTAGCGCGTGTAGACACTCCGCGACGCGTCGCGGGATTGCGATTGTGCATTTCTAACACTCCCATGATCCAAAACAACCATTCAACAACCCTGCAGGGTAAAATCACCTTCTTGCGGCCATCCATTGATTCTCGCCATCGCCAAACTGACGTGCACCGGTTTGGTGTAGTGGGTACGGGCGACAATGGGTATCAGGATGTCACCGATCTATGGATATACCCCAATTGGAGGGGGGGTCAAGTGAAAGCCCAAATGGGACCGGTGGAAGTGCCGAAGTGAACACTCACCAACTGAAAATTAGCAACCAATCGATATCAGGGAACGAA
>JBBRUM010000058.1:0-12519 GCA_038247815.1 Tepidisphaerales bacterium
CCCCCGAGGTTCGGCGGTTGCAATTTCGAACGGGAACGACGACGACGGACATCATCAACGGATCGAAGATCGAACTCGCCCGTTCGACGACGTACACGCGGAGCACGAACCTGTTCGACGCCGACGGCGACGTGCTGACGACGACGTGGACGGTCGGTTCGGAAGTTGCGCTCACGAGCAACGTCGTCACCAGCCAGATTTCCATCACCACGCCGGCGAGTGGATTGGACATTCCGGTGACTCTGACGATCTCCGACAACGACGCGGCACCGGCGGTTCTCACGTTTCTGCTGACGACCCGCCCGCAGGTGATCCCGGAACCTTCGACGGCAATGGTCGCGCTGACGGCCACTTTGCCGCTGCTTGCTCGCCAACGAACGTCGGGCCGCCGAGATGTGTAGCTCAGGAACCGCAGTTGAATCTGCGGGTCTTCGCATCGACACAAGACACGCGCCGCGCGATGACGGCGCCGGGGCGTATGTGCCTACTTTCCGAACCATCGGACGAATCCCTCGATGGCCGCGTACCTCGCCAAGCCAAGGGCGTCGTACAGGTCCGCCGTGCCCCGGTTGCGATCTTCGGCGCGTTGCCAGAACTCCCGCTCGTCGGCGCCGGGGAACATGGCGCGGTCTTTCTGGGACTGGTGGCGGAAGATCGCGTCGCGTTTGCGGCGGACTTCATCCGGCGACAGGGGCACGGCCATCTCAATGCGGTCCGGCTCCCACTCCTGCCAGGCGCCGCGATACAGCCACACCTCGCACTCCTTCGCCCAGTCCTGGTCGGCAAGCCGCTTGAACGCCTCGAACACCGCCGCCAGGCACACGCGGTGCGTGCCGTGCGGGTCGGAGAGGTCGCCGGCTGCATAGACCTGATGCGGCTTGAGCTTTTCGAGCAGTTCGACGGTGATCTCGATGTCTTTCTCGCCCAAGGGCTTCTTTTTCACCGCGCCGGTTTCGTAGAACGGCAGGTCGAGGAAGTGCAGTCGCTCGGGGGGCACGCCGCACTCGCGACAGCCGGCGCGGGCTTCGCCGCGGCGGATCAGCGACTTCAGCGCCTGTACGCTCGGCGGGTCGATTTGTCCCGTTCGCTTGTTGGCGATGAAGCTGGTGACCTCGTTTTCGAACACGGCGACCTTGTCGGCTGCCAAGCCGGCAACGGCTGCGAACTCGCGGGCGAAATCCACAAACCGCGCTACGTCATGGTCAAACACCGCGATAGCCCCCGACGTCTGGTACGCCACGTGCACCTCGTGCCCATGGTCGGCCAGGCGGGCGAGTGTTCCGCCCATCGAGATCACGTCGTCGTCGGGGTGCGGCGAGAAGACGACCACCCTCTTGGGGAACACGCGGTCGCGCTCGCGGACAATGTCGCCCGGGCGCCGCTCGCTGGCGGGCTTGCCACCGGGCCAGCCGGTGATCGTCTGCGACAGCGTGCGGAACACAGAAATGTTGATGTCATACGCCGGGCCACCGACCAAATTCGCCCTTTTGGCCCCGTGCGACGAGAGCAGGTCCTGCAAGCCGTGTTCGGAGTAGTCTTCCTCGGTGAGCAGGAGGACCGGCTTGGCGACCTTCTTCGCCAGCCACACGACCGCTTTGCGGATCGAAGCCTCGGTCCACTCTACCGGCCCGCGCAGCCACGGCGCGGCCATCCTCGTGAGCTGGGCTGCGGCGGCTTCGTCGAGGACAAACGCCGCGTTCGGGTGCTTCTGCAAAAAGCTCGCAGCCACCGCCGCGTCCACATCCTCCTCGACCGCCCGCCGCACCACCCCGGCCTTCCCCTCGCCGAACGCGACAAGAATCACGCGCCGCGCGTCGAGAATTGTCCCCACGCCCATCGTGATGGCCCGCCGGGGCACGAACTTGTCGCCAAAGAAGTCGCCCGCGGCGTCCATCCGCGTCAGACGGTCGAGCGTGATCAGCCGCGTGCGCGAGTCCGGCGGGCTGCCCGGCTCGTTGAACCCGATGTGCCCCGTTCGCCCGATCCCGAGCAACTGCAGGTCGATCCCGCCGGCGTCGTGAATCTTCCTCTCGTAATCCCTGCATGCAGCCGCCACGTCCTCGGCTGCCACGGTCCCATCCGGCACGTAAGTGTCTGCGGGGTCGATGTCGATGTGGTTAAAAAGGTGCTCCTGCATGAACCGCCGGTAGCTCTGGAGGTCCTTCGCCCCCATCGGGTGATATTCGTCGAGGTTGAACGTCATCACCCCCTTGAAGCTCAGCTTCTCCTCGCGGTGCATCCGCACGAGCTCCGCGTAGACCCCCGTTGGCGTCGAGCCCGTCGCCAAGCCGAGTACGCAACGCTTGCCTTCGGAGCGCTTCTGCCGGATCCGGTCGGCGATCTCGCGGGCCACCCGACGCGACGCGTCCGACGGCTGGGGGAATACTTCCACGGGGATACGTTCGCGCGGTGCTGTCGCCATAGTTTCTTGTTTATACACCAGCTTGTATTAAGATCAAGTGGTAGTGTCGCTGCCCCTATCAAAACACGAACGCGACTTCGCCTCGCTCCTCTGGTCGAACGGACCGCTCTCCCGCCGCGACGTCGTCGAACGCACCGGCACGCACCCCACCCTCGTCGGCACGGCCGCGACATCCCTGCTCAAAAAGCGCATCGCCCGCGAGAACCCCCGCCCCCCCAAGAACGCTTCCACCAACGGCCACGCCCCCCCGCCCGCCACCCCCTCCGGCCGCCCCCGCTCGCCCCTGGAAATCGACCCGGCCTCCCGACACGTCCTCGGAATCGCTATTCAGCCGGCGCACGTGTCCGCCGTTCAACTCAACCTTCTCGGAAAGCTCCTCTCCCAAACAAACCACCCCCACATCCCCGGCGGCGGCCCGGCCGTCGTCGCGCGGGCAGCCGAGCTGATCTCGCAACTCTCCTCCGAATCCACACTGTCCATCGGCGTCTCGGTCCCGGGGTTTGTGGACCCTGCCGCCCGTCGCCTGCTGCTCTCCGCCGCATCCCCCGAAACCCGCGACTTGGACCTCACCCCGCTGTACACCGCCGCCAACCAGCTTCCCCTGACCGTCCACAACGACATGCACGCCCTCGCCGCCCGCTGGCAACTTTCCAACCACGCCCCCACCGACGAAGACGTCCTGCTCGCGTGGATCGACGACGGGTCCATCGGCGCATCGATCCTCCTCTCCGGCCGCCCCAACCGCGGCTGCGTCACCGGAGCAGCCGAGCTGGGCCACCTTCGCACACCCCTACCCACCCCCACCTGCTTCTGCGGCCGACAAGGCTGCCTCGAACGCGTCTTCTCGTCGGTTTATCTCGACGTACCCGACCTCGCTGTCCACCTTGCTGCCTACCCCGACCCCAAGTCCATCACCTCCGCCCTCGCCACCTCCCTGGCCGACGCCGCCAACCTCCTCCGCCCCCACCGAATTGTCATCGCCTCCCCGTACGCCACGCTCCCCCTCTTCGCCTCCACACTCACCGCGGCCATCGAATCCAACCTGCTCCCCGGCTTGGCCGGCAAAATCACCCTCACCTTCTGGCCCCACCCCACCCAGGGCACAGCCGAAACGGCGGCTTACCTCCCGCTGTCGTCGCTCTATCAGAGAGAGTGGACCTGAGCGGCCATCCCCTTTTCTCATCGTGGCGCGAAGGTTCCCCCACCCCACCCACATTCCGGGCACCTCGCGGGCGTCGCATGAAGGTCGTAGCCACATCCGCCCACGCCGAGCACCCATCCCCCTTAAATACTTCGACGCCCGTCAACCCGCATCCGGGACTCGTCCCTCACCTCTGGGATTGTCCCAATTCCCGACTCGAATTTTTTTCGGATTTCGGATTTCGTTTATCTCCCCCCCTTATTGCACTCGGAGGGGCTCGAACCCCCAACCCTCGGTTCCGAAGACCGATGCTCTATCCAATTGAGCTACGAGTGCGGGACAGCCGAGCATCGTAGGCCGGGGCGTGTCCGCCGCCAAACCCGCCGCGCGGCAATCCGGGGCTGTGGTCTTTCGTCGCCCCCCACCCCGGTCAACGGTTTGCAAAGGCCTTCCCGCGGTCTCGCCCCTTTCGACCGTCGGATGTCTTGTTACGTTGGCGATGAGCCCCCGGTCAACGGGGACCAAGAAGGCAGGTTTCCATGACGTGGCTTACCGATCTTTTCACCAATCACGAGTCCGCGGCCCAGTCCGTGATAGTCATCGCGCTTGTCGCGATGGTCGGTCTTTCCATTGGCGCCATTAAGGTCAGGGGTTTGGGTCTTGGGATTGCGGGCGTGCTCTTTGCTGGGTTGGCGGCGGGCCACTTTGGCTTGGCGATCAACCACTCGACGCTCGAGTTTGCCCGGGAGTTTGGGTTGATTTTGTTTGTGTACACCATCGGGGTGCAGGTGGGTCCGGGGTTCTTTTCCTCGCTCAAAAAACAGGGGCTTCCGTTGAACCTCATGGCGGCGGGGGTGGTGATCTTCGGCTCGCTGCTCACGGTGCTGCTTTGGAAGCTGTTCCTGCCTCCCAACCAGCTCGCAGCCGCCGTTGGCTTACTCTCCGGCGCCACCACCAACACCCCCTCCCTCGCCTCGGCGCAACAGGCGCTGAAGGACCAGCCCGGCATTCTCCCCGCCACCCTCGCCCTCCCCGGCCAGGCGTACGCCATTGCATACCCCTTCGGCATCCTCGGGATCATCGTCTCCATGCTCGCCGTCAAGTGGATCTTCCGCATAGACGTCCACGCCGAGACCCTCGCTCTCGCCAAGCTCGCCCCCGCGCCCACCCTCGAAAACGCCAACATCGAAGTCCACAACCGAAATCTCGAAGGCATCGAGCTTCGCGAGCTTCCGCTCCTCGGAACCACCAGCGTCGTCATCTCCCGCGTGTATCGCGAGGGTACCTCCACCCTCGCCCGCCACGACACCAAGCTCAAAGTCGGCGACGTCATCCACGCCGTCGGCGTCTTAGCCGCCATCCGGGACCTCAAAACCCTCGTCGGCAGGGACGCCACGATCGACTTGCGCAAGCTCCCCGGCCCGATCTCCGCGCAGCGCCTGCTCGTTTCCAAGTCCGCCGTCGTCAACAAAGCCCTCGGGGAGCTCGCGTACCCCCAGCGCTTCGGCGTCAACCTCACGCGGATCACCCGCGCCGGCGTCGATCTCCCCGTCACACGCACCAGTCGCCTCCAAGCCGGCGACTCCGTCACCGCGGTCGGCGAGCTCGCGGCAATCGAAAAAGTCGCAGCCGAGGTCGGCAACTCCGCCAAACAGCTCAACCACCCCCAGCTCGTCGGCGTGTTCCTGGGCATTGCCCTGGGCGTGCTGATCGGCTCGATCCCGATTTTCGTTCCCGGCATCCCCGCCCCCCTCCGGCTGGGCCTGGCGGCCGGCCCGCTGCTCGTCGCCATCACCCTTAGCTACCTCGGCCGAGTCGGCCCGATTCTGTGGTACATGCCCCACTCCGCCAACCTGATGCTCCGCGAGCTGGGCATTGTCCTGTTCATGGCCTGCGTCGGGCTTAAGGGCGGTCAGGGGTTCGTCGCCAATCTCTTGGCCAGTGGCGTGACCTGGCTGGTCATCGGGGCGACGATCACGCTGGTCCCAATGCTACTGGTCGGGTTGATCGGACGAGGCGTTTTCAAGCTCAACTACCTGACGCTTTGCGGGCTGATGTCCGGCTCGATGACCGACCCTCCCGCCCTCGCCTTCGCCCAGTCCATTACGGGCAGCGACGGTCCGACCGTCTCCTACGCTACGGTCTATCCCCTCGTGATGCTCCTCCGCGTATTCTCGACACAGGCGATCGTCCTATTACTGTTCTCTGCCTGACGCCGCCCGATCAATCAGTTTGAACTGCTCTCCGGCACGAGTCGGACAATTTTGTCCGGCCCGTTCAGCACGACGTACACCAGCCCGTCCGGCCCGACGCCCACATCGCGCACACGCCCCTGGTTCTTCAGCAGGAGCTCCTGGTTCACCATCTTGCCGTCCGCCGTCACCTCCACCCGCCGCACCTCCTGAAACGCCAGCGCCCCCACCAGCAGGTTGTTCTTCCACTTCGGAAACTTATCTCCCGCGTAGAAGTCCAACCCACACACCGCCAGGCTCGGGGTCCACTGCGTGGCCGGCTGCTCCATTCCCTCTTTTTCCGTGAGGTTGGAAATGATCGTCCCGTTGTAATTCTTCCCGTAGGTGATCACGGGCCAGCCGTAGTTCTTCCCCGCCCGGATCCAGTTCAGCTCGTCTCCCCCCATCGGCCCGTGCTCAGTCGCCCACAGTTCGTCGGTCTCCGGGTGAATCGCCAAACCCTGCGCGTTGCGATTGCCGTACGAGAAGATGCTGGGATAGGCGTTGGCGGTGCTTACAAACGGATTGTCCTTCGGAATCGATCCGTCGCGGTTGATCCGGTGGACCTTGCCGTTCGGGCGGGTGAGGTCTTGGGCTTGGTTCTGATTCCCACGGTCGCCGATTGCGAAGAACAGGTGCCCCTTCTTGTCAAACACAATCCGGCAGCCGAAGTGAACCCCGGCGTTGGAATAGTGCTCGGGCTTGGCTTGGAAAAGCACCTGCTCGTCGATCCACTTGTTGTCCTTGATCTTCCCGCGGACGATTCGGGTCTGCAGCCCCGACTGCCCCGGGTGCGTATGAGCCAAATACACCCAGCCAGTGGTGGTATAATCCGGATCAACCGCAACCTCCATCAGCCCACCCTGTCCGTGCTCCCGGGTGGGCGGCGTGCCCTGCACCGGCTCGGGGGAAACCTTACCATCGACCATCATCCGCAGCGTTCCGCCCTTCTCGGTGATCAGCGCGTGCGTCGGCGATACCCAGTCAATCGCCCACGGATTACTCAGGCTCCCCTCGGCGACCACCGTCTCCATTCGGAAGTTGTGAAGCTGGGTTTTGAACTCCTTCCCTTCGGGGCGTCGCTTGGCGTTCCCCTGCTGCGCCTCGGCTGCGTAGATGAACGTGACGAGAGAGTTGACTTGGGCATCGCTGAGCAGTGGCTGATAGTCGGGCATGCCCATTTCTTCGATGCCGAACTTGATCCGCCGGAAGACCTGGTCGTGCCCCACGCCGTACTGCCAGTCGCCATCGGCGAGGGAAGAAGCCCCACCGCCGCGGAGGTCGGCGCCATGGCAGGAGGCGCAGTTGACAGCGTAGATTTCGGCTGCGGTTTGGGCGATGGATGTGGTAAGGGGAAGTCCGGCGGCGAACGTTGCGGCGAGGAAGGCAAGACGAGCGGTCATTCCGGGGGTCCTTTCGGGAGCGGGTTGCAGATTGATAAGCGTGCGTTGCGGAAACGTTGAACGGCTACTGCCTGCCGTGCGTTCCCAGAAGAATAGGCATGCTCGGGGACAGTTCTGGGGGGCGGTCCAGGAAGTTCCGCGCTTGCAGCGGAGCCGCGAAAACATGGAGAAGTGTCGTTGGTGACATGTCGCGGGGCCGTCTATCATCCTCACCCCTTATGTCCACCAACGCCTCCACACCCCCGTCTTCCAACTCTCCGTCCGCCAACGAGTACGAATTGGTCCGCCGCAGCCACCGCGACCAGCTCAAAGCCCTCGGCGTCGACCCCTACGGCCAGCGCACCGCCGGCATCACCCCCCTCGCCACCGCCCGTGCCACCTACAAGCCCGAAATGGGCCACGACGGCGGCCCCCGCGTCACCGTCGCCGGTCGCATCGTCCTCAAGCGCGACATCGGCAAGCTCTCGTTCTACACCCTCCGCGACGACACCGGCGACCTCCAGGTCGGATTGCAGAAAAATAAGCTCACCGAGCCCGAGTGGGCCGTTCTCAAGCTCCTCGACTCCGCCGACATCATCGTCGTTCGCGGCAATCTCGGCGTCACCAATAAGGGTGAAATCACCGTCTGGGCCGAACCCGCCCCCAACAGCCCCTCCCTCGAAATCGCCTCCAAGGCCCTCCTTCAGCCGCCGGAGAAGTACCACGGCCTCACCGACGTCGAACTCCGCTACCGCGAACGGTACGTCGACCTCTTCGCCAACCCCGACGTCCTCCGGATGATGCAACTCCGCATCCGCATCGTCGACGAAATCCGCTCGTACCTCCGCGCCAAGGGCTACCTCGAAGTCGAAACCCCCATGCTCCAAGTCCTCCATGGCGGCGCCAACGCCCGCCCCTTCACCACCCACCACAACGCGCTGGACCTCAAGCTCTTCCTCCGCATCGCACCCGAGCTTTACCTCAAGCGCCTGCTCGTCGGCGGGTTCACCAAGGTCTTCGAAATCAACCGCAACTTCCGCAACGAAGGCATCTCCCCCCGCCACAACCCCGAATTCACCATGCTCGAAGCCTACGAAGCCTTCGGCAACTGGGAAACCATGGCCGACATGGTGGAGGAAATGGTTACCACCGTCGCCCAGAACATCTTCGGCACGCTCAAAATCGAACACAAGAACGCGGCTGGGGAAGTCACGCGCAGCATCAACCTCACGCGTCCCTGGCGTAGGGTCGCGATGACGGACCTGGTCGAAGAACGCACCGGCTGGAGGTTCGACGGCAGACCCATCACCGACGCCGCTCCCGACGTTCTCGATCGCCTCCAAGCCGCCGGCGCTCGCGCCGAAAAGGTCGCCGAGCATTCCCCGCACGAGCAGCTCGTAGAGGTCTACGAAAAGCTCATCGAACCCACCCTTATCGATCCCACTTACGTCACCCACGTCCCGTCCATCATCATCCCCCTCGCCAAGGAGTCCAAGACTCGCCCCGGCTTCGCCGAGGTGTACGAGCTGGCCTGCAACGGCGTCGAGATCTCCCCCGGCTACACCGAGCTCAACGACCCCGACGTGCAGGAAGCCCAGTTCCGCCGCCAGGTCGGCGACCTAGCCGAGCAGCAGCAGATCGACCAGGACTTTCTCAACGCCCTTAAGCACGGGATGCCCCCCGCCGGCGGAATGGGAATGGGCGTCGACCGCCTCGTGATGATGCTCACCGGAGCCGAGTCCATCCGCGACGTCATCCTCTTCCCCCTCATGCGTCCCCATTAAGAGGTCCCCAGAAAAAGGCTCCCATGACGCTCTCAGACCCGCTCCCCTCGCCGTCTACCGGAGGCAAAGACCTCTCCACCCGTTTTATCGCGCTCATCGGCGCCATCGCCGGCGGCTCGCCACAGCTCGTCATCCCCACCTCCACCATCGTCGAGCTCATCGGCAACACCCTCATGGGCGCACTCGTCGTAGCCGTCATCGACAAGATGCTCATTCAACAAACCCTCCAAGGCCCAGCCGTCCGCCGCGGCCGCATCCTCCTCATCGTCTTCGTCTCCGTCACCCTCACCATCGTCACCTACAAGCCGGCGTCCCTCGTCTTCCAAACCGTCTTCGACGCACCCCCGCCCCGCCAAGTCCAACAGCTCTCCGTCGCCAGCTTCACCCACGAACGCCTCGGCAATGTCGGCTATCGCATGTCCTTTGTCTCCGAGCCCCTCGGCATCGCCCCCATGCTGGAGCGCATGGAATCGCTCAAAGACGCCGCGTATGACGAGTACCAATTCAACTCCGACTGGCGCGCCTACCTCGCCGCCCACATCGCCGGCCAGCCGTTCTACGACGCAGCCGCCACCTTCAAAGAACCCACCGGATACGCTTGGGAAACCGCCCTCAAATCCGATCCCAACCGCAAGGCCCGAACCGTACTGCTCTACGACCGCGCGACCGGCCGAGCCTTCGTCCTCCACACCGCCGGCTAAGCAAAGCCCCAAACCACCCTCACATCTGACATCCAACATTCCCCATCTGCCATGCACCTCCCCCCCCACATCCGCGGCCTCGTCTTCGACTGCGACGGCACCCTCGCCGACACCATGCCCCTCCACCAACTCGCCTGGGAAGACGCCTGCGGCCGCTACGGCCACGAGTTCCCCTGGGAGCTCCACATGAAATACGCGGGCACTCCCACCCACCGCATCATGGAGATCCTCAACGCCGAGCACGGCTACAAACTCCCACTCCCCGAAGCCGGCGACCTCAAGGAAGTTCTCTTCCGCGATTACCTTCCCCGCGTAAGCGCGATCGAACCCGTCGTCCGCTACGTCAAGCACTACTCCGGCCGCCTCCCCATGTCCGTCGCCACCGGCGGCAACCGCACCAACTGCACCGCCATCCTCCAAAGCCTCAACCTCCTCCACCATTTCGCCGGCCTCGTCACCTCCGACGACGTCCGACACGGCAAACCCGCCCCCGACATCTTCCTTCGCGCCGCCGAACTCATCAACATCCCCCCCCAATACTGCGCCGCCTTCGAAGACGCCGACATGGGCCTCCAAGCCGCCCACGCCGCCGGAATGCACGTCATCGACATCCGACCACTCCTCCGGTGATTCTCACGACACCACAAACTCCACCTCGTGCGCCTCCGTCGCCGACGGGACTTCCAACCTCGCCATCAGCCTCCCCATCACCGACTCGGGAACCGCGTTCTTCCTCGCCCGGTTCCGCGCTAACATCTCCCCCCACGGCGCTTCGACATACACGATTCGCACGAACGCGCCGTATCCTGCACACAGCACCACCAACTGGGCGCGCATGTCCTTCGAGATGTTCGTCGCGTCCCAGACAAAGGACTTGCCCGCTCGCAGAAGTTCCTTCGCGCGATCCCTCGCCACTTGACCGACGCGGCCCTGCTCGGCCGCGTCTCCCGGGTCAACACCCAGTTCCGCCCTGATCTCATCCGGCGAGATCACGGCCCGCCCAGCCGCCCTCCCGCGCACCCATGTCGACTTTCCCGACCCCGGCAAACCGCTGAGCAACACCACCTCGAACTTCGTGTCGTCGAATGGAACATACTCCCTTGATTTACCCCCGACGAAGTACATGAACCGATGATGGGCGGACTCGAACTCCGCCGGCCCGTCCGCGCAACCCATCTCCCCGGCAAATTGCGTGAACATCTCCAAACTCGCCAGCATCTCCCCCTTGTCCGCGCATTCCCGCCCCAACACATCCGCCGTGACCAGCGCCGCAAGCACCCGGGGACTCACATGCATCGCGCACTCAATCACCGCCCGTGCCGGATCTGGTTTCTCCGTGAACCTCAGCGGCAGCCCGTGGTACCGCACGAGCTTCACGATCGTCTCCCGATTGGCAAACCCCGGGACGGGACCCGCCCGACCCCCCGCAAGCAGTTCCCGCGCCATTCGCTCCCCCACCACGGTGTGCCGCGGACTCGTCCACTGACCGTCGACCTCGACCGTGCACACCGGCTTGGCGACATCGTGCAGCAGCGCCGCCGCAAACAGAATGTTCCGCGACTGCTCATCCGCCCCGCGCCATGTTTCCCCCGACACCAGCGCCTCGCAAACCATCCGCGTATGCACATGCACGTCCCCCTCCGCATGCCACCTCGCCTCCTGCGGCACGCCCCGCATCGCGCGCACTCACTCGAACCGCTCGGAAATGACGTCCCACTGCACGACCCCACCCCCGGAATCGGGGGTCCATGGAAACCAGTAACTCATGGCACCCCCCTCAACATATCCGTGCCCGCCGCCAACCCGTTGGCGATCATGGCACGGTCCGAGTGGTGCTCGTCGTTGGTGATCAAAAGCGACGTAAAGTCGGCGCGCACGTATTTCAACCGCTCCACCACTCGCCCTCCCTCCTCCACCTTGATGTAAACCCCCTCCATTAAATCGCTCGGGTCCGTGTGCTCTTTGACCCGCTCCTCCGACTGTCCCGCCGACCGTGCCTGCCCGTCCATAGCATTCCTCCACATCGGCGTTTTATACAGCGACGTCTTGATGAATTCCCTCGGACTCATCCCACGCTCCGACGTCCCCTCCCACAGAACGGGAACGGAAACACCGGTACACCCGAAAGCAGCCGGCGGCGTTCCCGAGTGTCCAAAAAAATCGCTTCCCCCGTCTTCGCCGACTTCCCATAGTCGCAAACGTCAAACTCCATCCAGTAGTGCGGAAGGGCGTCGTAAAAAACCGTGTGCTTCGAATACATCCACTCGCCGTAAACCCCATACCCGTCGCCCAAAACCAAAAACAAGTCATCCGCAAACGTCGCTACCCACTGCTTGAACAGCGTGAACTGCGTCTCACGCGGTCCGCCCGTCAGAAAGTGCCCCCTACTCTGCAGTCGAACCTCTCCCCCAGCATTAAACCGCAGTCCCGAGTTCGCCCCATCCAGTTTCTCCTCCACCACGACATGTCGTCCCTCCAAAAACTCCAACGGCACGACATCAAGGTCCTCATCCCCCCGCTGTAATCGAGAACCCGAAACGTGCCGGGTTCTCGGATACTTCAAAATCTCCACGGCGGCTCCCTTCGTGTCCCCTCGCCTTTACTCTCCCCCCCAGTCAGATGATCTTCTCCTCACGCATCCACTCCACAAACCGCCGCAGACCCTCCTCCACCCTCACCTTCGGCTCGTAGCCGATCAGGCGCCCCGCCTTGCTCACATCCGCGTACGTCACCAGCGGCTCGCTCGACGGGCACGGTACGTTCTCGATCACGGCCTTTTTCCCCAGCAGCCCCTCCAGCACCTTCACGAAGTCCAAGTTCTCCACAGGATTCCCGCATCCAAGGTTGAGAATCTCGAA
>JBBRUM010000059.1:0-12427 GCA_038247815.1 Tepidisphaerales bacterium
GGTATCGCCGAGGAGGGGGGCGAGGGAGTATAGTCTGGCCCCTAGCTTTTGCGGATTACGGAAGGACAATCATGGCGACTCCAGTGGCGATTCCGGTACTCGGTGACAGTGTCTCCGAGGCAATACTTTCGAAGTGGCTTAAGAACGACGGCGATTACGTGAAAGACGCCGAGCCGATCGCGGAGTTGGAGACCGACAAAGCCAACGTCGATCTGCCCGCGCCGATAGCTGGGGTGCTGAAACGTGCGGTGGAGGTGGGGGCGACGGTGAAGATCAAGCAGGTCGTGGCGAGTATCGACGAGAAGGCGACGGCACCGGCTGGGGGTGTTGTCGTGACGGCAAACGGTGCGGGAGTTGCCAAGGTGGCGGTGGTGGGTGGGCCGGAGTTGTCGCCTGCGCCTCGGCGGGTGGTGGCGGAGGCGGGGCTGGATGCGTCGAAGATTGATGGGAGCGGGCCGAGTGGGAGGGTGACGAAAGAAGACGCTGTGAAGGCGGCGGCTGGGGCGACAGCCGGGGGGGCGGTGGCTGCCAAGCCGGTGCGTACGCCGCCAGTGGGGGACGCGCCGGTCAAGCCGGTGAAGGCGGAGTTCATGCCGGCGCCGGTGGTGATCGGGAACCCGGCTTCCCTGGGGGCAAAGACGGGGGACGACGTGGCGTTCGGAGCCGACGGCAGCAAGCGCGTGCCGATGAGCAAGATCCGCAAGAAGATCGCCGAGCGGCTGGTGTTCGCCCAGCACACGGCCGCGATTTTGCACACGTACAACGAGGTCGACCTCACCGAGGTGATGGCGCTCCGCGCGAAGCACAAGGACGCGTTCGAGAAGCTGAACGGGGTGGGGCTGGGGTTCATGTCGTTTTTCGTCAAAGCCGTTTGCGCGGCGATGAAGAGCTTTCCGCGGGTCAACGCGCAGATCGACGGGGATGACGTGGTGTATTTCGACCATGTGCACATGGGCATCGCGGTGAGCACGGAGCGGGGGCTGGTCGTGCCGGTGCTGCGGAATGCGCATGCGATGTCGTTCGCGCAGATCGAGAGCGAGATCAAGCGGCTTGCGTTGGCGGCGCGGGACGGGAAGCTGGCGATGAGCGAGATGTCGGGTGGGACGTTTTCGGTGACCAACGGGGGGGTATTCGGGTCGCTGTTGTCGGCTCCGATTTTGAACCCGCCGCAGAGCGGGATTCTGGGGATGCACGCGATCCAGAAGCGGCCGGTCGTGGTCGGCGGGCCGGGCGGCGATGAGATTAAGATCCGCAGCATGATGTATGTCGTGCTGGGGTACGACCACCGAATGGTGGATGGGAAGGACTCGGTGAGTTTCCTGGTGAAGGTGAAGCAGTTGCTGGAGGATCCGAGCCGGTTGCTGCTGGATGTTTGAGCCTGAGTGCAACCAAGAAAACAGCCGCCCCGGGAGAGGTCTCCCGGGGCGGTGTCATGACGCTTGGCGGTTGACTGAATCAGCGTCTGCGCAGGCCGAGCAGGGCGGCGGGGATGAGCAGGGTCAGGGCGGCGGGCTCGGGGATGACGGTGACCATGACGCGGTGGATGTCGGTGTTGTCGAGGTAGAGACCGCGGCGGGGGTCGGTGCCGTCGAAGAGCGAGGAGAAGAGGTCGCCGCCTGGGCCGCGGGTCCACATGGGGACGAGTTCGTTGGTGTGGTTGGTGGTCCAGAAGATGCCGCTGGGGAGCTGGCCGGCCGCGTTTGCAACGGGGTCTTGGAAGGGGATGGTTGCGGAGTCGGGCCCGAGGAATAGACCGTTGGCGTGGTCGCTGGTGACGATGAGGAGGGTTTCCTCCCAGTTGCTGTTGGTTTCGACCCACTGGATGACGCGGTCGACCGAGCGGTTGAAGGCGAGCTGCTCTTCGACGAGTTGGGGAAGGTTGTTGGCGTGCGCCGCGGAATCGACGGAGGCGCCTTCGATCATCGCGAAGAAGCCCTCGGGATTCTTCGAGAGCGTGTTGAGCGCGGCGGAGGCGAGGTCGGCGAGGTCGGGCATGACAAAGGGGACGACACCCTCGGGGACGTTGCCGGGGGTGTGCACACGCGGGTCGAAGGCGTTGGTCTGTCCGGCGGTGTTGCGGGAGTTGAGCGCGGAGGCGACGGGAACGAGGCCGAAAAGTCTCGAGGGGGCCGGGGTGGCGCCGGAGGCGATGGAAGCGAGGGTCGAGGCGGAATCGACAAAAGTCCAGGGGTTTGCCCCTCCCGAAGCGCCGGCGCGGAGGGCGGAGAGGTTGGCTTGGGAGACGGTGGAGTAGTTGGGTGTCCGGGGTGCGCCGCCGGTACCGAACTCCGGATGGCCGGGGGAGATGATCACGTCGAGCAGGCCGTTGTTGATCATGGCCTCCGAGATCTGGGACTCGTTGTCGCGGAACTCGTTGGATGTTCCGAAGACCGCGGGGGTCGCGTCGGTGAAGGGCTTGGTGGTGACAACGCCCGCGGACTTTCCGAGCGCCTTGACGTGCTGGGTCAGAAAGGGGACGGACTGGAGGGATGTTCCGGTGTCTATGACGTTGATGGCCGAGTTGTAGGTCTTGACGCCGCTGGCGAGCGCGGACCCTGCGGAGGCGGAGTCGGTGATGGAGTCCCAGATCAGGTAGTCATAGGCGAGGGGACCGATTTGGCGGTTGACGGTGACCGAACCACCCGCCTGCAATGAGTTGGCGAGATTGCGGATGATCGGGGGGTTGGAGGCGACGGGGGTGAGGTTGTACGGCGTGCCGCGGTTGGGGAAGAGCGAGCGGGTGCGGTCGGTGAAGATGTGGACGTTACCAGGGGTGGGGTCATTGGCCCGCACCGGGTCGTACGAACCGAAGTTGGGGAACGGAATCTCGTTCCAAAGACGCGGCAGATTCCGCGGCAGCGACCCGGCGGGCAAGCCGAGGCGGACGTCGGTCTGCCCCGGGGGCAGGGGCTGGTTGAAGCCCGAGTGGGTGGAGACCCAGTTCTTCTTGAAGGCGGTTGATTCGTACTGTTGCTGGAACTGAGGTGCAGTACCAGCGGCGGCGCCAAACTGCCACTGGTTGGCGGCCCGCCACGTGGTGTCACCCGCGCCGTCGGAGATCATGAGGATGACGTTCTTGGCCCGCTGCGCATGAGATACGGCGGGCAGGATTGTGACGACGGCAAGGGCAAGGATGAGGCGATGACGCATGGTTCCACTCCGGGTTTGGGGTAGGGATTGTGGCGACTCGAACACGCCGAATCCTTGCCGGTGTGGTCCTTCCCGAGTGCAAAGCTATTGCAAATGATTGGTTGGAAGTCGATGAAGATATGAGCCCGTCGCGATACTTGCGGTCATTGGCGTTGCCGGTAGTGTGGGCGGAAATGAATCTGGCTTTTGCGAGCAACGCATTTAAACGAAATACGCTGGAGGAGGCGGTCGAACTGATCGCGGGGGTGGGGTATCGGGGGGTGGAGCTGATGGCGGATGTGCCGCATGCGCTGCCGGGGCTGATGGGGGAGGGGAGGAAGCGGGAGCTGCGTAAGCGGCTTGGGGATTTGGGGATGACGGTGTCGAACGTCAACGCGTTTACGCTCTTTGCGTGCGGGGACACCTACCACCCGACGTGGATCGAAGAAAGCGCGGGGGAGCGGGGGAGGCGGGTGGAGCACACGAAGAGGGCGGTCGAATTGGCGGCGGAGTTCGGCTGTGGGACGGTATCGCTCCAGCCGGGTGGGCCGATGATTGGCATGGCGCTATCGCGGGAGGAGGCGGGCGGACGGTTCGCGGAGGGGATCCGGGCGTGCGTCGAGACGGCGCGGCGGTGCGGGGTCATTTTGGCGATCGAGCCCGAGCCGGGTTTGTTTATCCAGACGGCGGGGGAGTACATCGAGTGGAAACGGGAGAATTTCGCGGCGGAGGATCGGGTGCGGATGAATTGCGACATCGGGCACCTGTTCTGCGTGGGCGACGACCTGCCGGCCGTGATCCGGGAGCACCACGGGGAGATTGCGCACGTGCATCTTGAGGACATCGGGAGGAATCGAGTGCACCAGCACCTGACGCCCGGGCGGGGTGTGATCGATTTCGCGGCTGTGTTTGCGGCGCTGCGGGAGGTGCGGTACACGGGGAAGATGACGGTGGAGCTCTACCCGTATGAGACGACGGCGGGGGGTGTGGCGAAGCTGGCGTGGGACCACCTGACGCCGATCTTGGCGGCGGGGGGGAAAGTGGGCGGGGAACTCAGTGCGATTTAAAGAGCCCGGCGACGTACTTCTTTGCTTGCTCGACGTAGTGCGCGGGTAGCCAGCGCATGTACTCGAGGTCCTTTTCGGACACGGGGCGGACGACCTTTGCGGGCACGCCCATGACAACCGAGCGGTCTGGAACGACCGTGCCGGGGGAGACGACCGCGCCGGCTGCGATGAGGCACTCGCGGCCGATGCGGGTGCGGCCGAGGAGCGTAGCGCCCATGCCGACGAGCGTGCCCGACCCGACCTCAACGCCGTGGACGGTGGCGTTGTGGCCGATGACGACGTCGTCGCCGATGACGTTGGGCATGCCAGTGTCGCAGTGCACCACGGCGCAGTCCTGAACGTTGCAGCGGGCACCGAAGGTGATCGGCGCGACGTCGCCACGAACGACCGAGGAAAACCAAAAGGAGCAGTCGGGGCCGTAGGAAATCTCGCCGGTGAGGATGGCGGTGGAGGCGACGTAGATCCCGGCCGGGGTGCGGCGCATGAGCGTCGTGGAAGTGGGGGCGGTGGGGAGGCTCATGGGGCGGATCCTTCCGTGGGTGGGGGGATCGGCGTGGGGAGGGTGCCGGCTTTATGGCGGGAGGCGGTCCAGCGGTTTGCCGAGTGGCGTCTCCAGAGCGACATGACAAGGAGGTATCCGAGGCCGCCGACGATGAGGCCTTCCACGATGCTGCCGATCATCAGGGGGAGGTAGAAGTTCCAGAAGTTGGTGGAGATGAAGGCCCAGAACGAGGAGAGGCTTTGGGTTTTGACTTCCCAATAGGCTGTGGTCCACTCGATGTCTTCGACGCCGTCGGAGCGGAGGATAAACTTTCCGATGACGTAAGCGGACCACCAGTGGGGGATGAGCGTCAGGGGGTTGCTGATCCAGGTTGCGGCTAGGGCGAGGGGTACGTTTCCGCGGGACCAGATGGTGCAGAGAACGGCGGGGATGGATTGGCCGGGGATGGGAATAAGCGCCCAGAACATTCCCCATCCGACGGAGCTTGCCACGCCGTTGCGGTTGAGGTGCCAAAGGTACGGGCGGTTCATGATGGGTTTCAGCCAGCGGAGGGCGCGTTCGGAGTGGACCTTCTCGCGGGAGGGCATGAACTTTCGGAAGAATTTTCGGGCCATGGGATATCCGTGCGGTGTTGGATCTCTTTGGCCCGAATCACACGTCGAGGTTTTTGACTTCGAGGGCGTGTTCTTCGATGAACTGTCTTCGGCGTTCGACGTCTTCGCCCATGAGGATGGAGAAGAGGCGCTCGGCTTCGCCGGCTTCCTCGAGGGTAACGCGGAAGAGCACGCGGGCGGCGGGGTCGAGCGTCGTTTCCCAGAGTTCCTCGGCGTTCATTTCGCCCAGGCCCTTGAAGCGTTTGATCTCGATGCCGTGCCGACCGAGCTTGAGGATCTCGGAAAGAATCGCGCCGACCCCCGCGACCTCGGTGGTGGTGGAATCGGAGACGAGCAGGAACTTGGTGGGCAGCTTTTCTCCGGCGACCGACTCCTCCTGTGTGAGGAAATAATCGTCAATGAGCAAGCCGTGCTGTTCGAGGGAGACAAAGAGGCGTTCGAGTTCCTTGACTTCGTGAAGCTCGGTGTTTTTGTGGAGGCGATTGAGGGCAAGCTCCGCGGGGTCCGGGACGATCGGGGTGGGCAACCCGTCAGCGGGTGGGGCGGCTGGCATGGCGGGCACTTCGGACTGAACGATGAGCTGCGCCCGGCGGAGGTATTCGTCGCGTTCGTCGGCGGTGTGGAAGAACTTCTCCTCCCCGCCGACCACCACCCTGTACTGCGGGAGGTGCCCGTGTGCGTCGCGACGCTCGAGGAAGCTGGCGAAGTTAATGCCTCGCCGCTCGATGATCTTCACGATCTCCTCGAGCTTCGTCAGCAGTTCGACCACACGGCGCAGCTCGTCGCCGGCTAGCCGGCGGGTTTCCTCCGCGGTGTCGGCGTCGCGGATGGCGAGCTGCGTGCCGTCCAAGCCCAGGTCAGTGAGGGTTTGCTTCATTACCCGGTCATTGAGGACGTAATCGACCTTCTTCCGCCGAGTGATTTGGTACAGCGGAGGCTGGGCGACGAAGATGCGACCGGCGCGGATGAGTTCCTGCATGTGCCGGAAGAAGAACGTCAGCAGGAGCGTCCGGATGTGCGACCCGTCCACGTCGGCGTCGGTCATGATCACGATCTTGCCGTAACGGCGCTTGTCGATGTTGAAGTCGTCTCGAATCCCACAGCCGAGGGCGGAGATGATCGTTCGAATTTCCTCGTGCCCGAGCATCTTAATCAGCGTGGCCTTCTCCACGTTCAGCAACTTACCTCGGAGTGCGAGGATGGCTTGGACGTTGGAGTCTCTCCCTTGCTTGGCCGAGCCGCCCGCGGAGTCACCTTCGACCAGGAACAGCTCGGTGTCTTCGTTCGAGCGGGATCGGCAGTCGGAGAGCTTGCCGGGGAGGCTGTTGCCTTCGAGGACGTTTTTGCGTCGGGTGAGTTCGCGGGCTTTGCGGGCGGCTTCCCGGGCTTCGTACGCCTGCATCGACTTCTCGAAGATGGCCCGGGCTGCTTTGGGGTTTTCCTCGAAGAACGCGCCGAGGCGCTCGTTGACGGCCGACGCGACAAACCCCTCCACCTCGGAGTTGCCGAGCTTGGTTTTCGTCTGCCCCTCGAACTGCGGCTCGCGGACCTTGACGGAGATGATGGCGATGAGCCCCTCGCGAACGTCGTCGCCGGAGGGGCGGTGGTCCTTGAGCAAGCCGTTGGCTTCGGCGTAGCGGTTGATCGTTCCGGTGAGGGCGGTTTTAAACCCGGACAGGTGCGTGCCGCCCTCGTGGGTGTTGATGTTGTTCGCGAAGGACTCGATGGTCTCGTTGTACCCATCGTTGTGCTGCATCGCGACTTCGGTGATCAAGCCGGTTTCGAGGTCTTCCTTCTTGAAGTAGATCGGTTCGACTTGCAGCGTCGTCTTCCCCTCGTTCAGGAATTTCACGTACTGCACCAGCCCGTCCTCGAACCGGAACTCGTCGCGTTTCCCCGAGCGTTCGTCCTCGATCACGAGGTGCAGTCCCTCGTTGAGGTACGCCAGCTCACGTGCCCGCTTCTGGAGCACTTCGTACTTAAACTCGATGTCCGGGAAGATCTGGTTGTCGGGCTTGAAGGTGACCTTCGTCCCGGTTTTCTCGGCCAGCCCGATGGGGCGCAGGTCGGAGGACTTCTTCCCCCGCTCAAATTCCATGTGGAACACCTTCCCCTCGCGCGACACCTCGACCTCCAGCCACTCCGCCAGCGCATTGACCACCGACGCCCCCACCCCGTGCAGCCCCCCCGTCACCTTGTACGCAGCCGACCCCCCATGCTCGAACTTGCCCCCCGCACCGAGCTTCGCGAATACCACCTCGACCGTGGGAATCTTCTCCGTCGGGTGGATCCCCACGGGAATGCCGCGCCCGTCGTCAACCACCGTGCACGAGCCGTCGGCGTTGATCTTCACAAGAATCGTCTTGCAATATCCCGCCATGGCTTCGTCGATCGAGTTGTCCACGATCTCCCAGATGAGGTGGTGCAGCCCGCGTGCGGTGGTGTCACCGATGTACATCCCCGGCCGGGTCCGAACGTGCTCAATCCCCTCGAGCACTCGGATCATCGACTCGTCATACCCGGCGTTGGGGGTTTCCGGCGCGGGGGTGCTGGGGGGAGGTGCATCGGCGGCGGACTTCGGCTCGGACGGGGGAATAATCGGGGACTGTTCAGCCATGAACGTGAGACTCCTGAGGTCGGTGTGGGCACCCCGATCCACGGGCCAAAAACGGACCGCCGATCGGCCTGCGGACGGGATCTGAAAGCCCGGCAAAAAGTCACCGAACATCCGTCCGCCGCATTGTCCCAATCCTAGGCGCGCGACGCAACTTTGGCGCGTCGCCCACACGAGGCGAACCCTTGAATTTTCAAGGGGTTTCCGAGAACGCCCAAGCTCCGGTGTGCGTAGAGTTCCGGTCATGGTCAAGCTGACGCGGGAAGTGCGATTCGCGGTCCGGGCAACAGACGACAACGGCGACTCCACGGGCGGCGTTAAGGTCCATAATTCCTTCGGCGGCCACCCCTCCCTTTCCGGTGAGGCAATCTACATTCGCCTCGCCATCACCCTCGCCGGAGATCTCGAACCCCGCAGTCAGTATCTCGTAAACATCAAAGCCGTCGACGACACGGTCCGTGCGCGGGTCGTTCCGCAATTCAGCCGCCTGCTCGCGGGGGGCGGGCTAAAGACCGACGCCGGGTGGGCATCGGCGGTGGGCGACGTGTTTGCTCGCCTGCGCGACGCGTTTCCGCCGGCGCGGGTCGTGGCGCTCGAGCTACATCGGTCGGAGTTTTTCTCAATCGGGGTCGTCGCGGAGGAGCCACACATGGTGCGAGTCAGTTGTCTCTTTGAGTTCTCAGCCGCACATCGCCTGCACAACCCCGCTCTCACCGAACAGGAGAACCTGGACACCTTCGGCAAGTGCAACAACCCGTTGGGCCACGGACACAACTACCAGGTGAAGGTCACCGTGCGTGGTGCGGGCGGAGGCGGCGTCGCCCTCCCCGGGCTGGAACGGACGGTCGACGAGACTTTGATCCGATACCTCGACCACAAACACCTGAACCTCGAGGTCTCCGAGTTCCGCGACGCGAAAGACGGTGGTGGCGGGGTCATCCCCTCCGTTGAGAACATCGCAGCCGTCGCGTTTCGCCGACTTCGTAACCCACTGGGGGCGAGCCTCGTGTCGGTAACCGTGTGGGAAACGCCCAAAACCTGGGCCGAGTTCTCTGAGTAGCCGCAGCAGCGCAAGAGGAACCCCATGGCGAGGCATTTCGTGTTGGCGACGTTCGGGTCGCACGGAGACGTCCACCCATTTGTGGGTCTGGGCAGAGTTCTCTCGTCGCGCGGCCACCGGGTGACCGTGCACACCTCGGGATACTTCGAGTCGCTCGTGCTCGGGGCGGGGCTGGAGTTTTCCGGATTCGGCACGGCCGACGACTTCCGCCGCGAGATCAACAACCCGCTTCTTTGGCACCCTCGACGGGGATACGAGCACGTCTTCGGTAAAACCGTGCGCGAGGGCCTGCGTAAGTCGTACGATGCAGTGCGCCCGCTGGTGGACCGCGACACGGTCGTGGTGAACTCGACGCTGGCGTTTTCCGGGCGGTTGTTGCACGACGAGCTGGGGTGCGCCGGGGCGACGGTGCACCTCGCCCCGGCTGTGATGCGGTCGAGTGTCACGCCGCCGAAGATGAACGGCCTGTTCATGCCCCCCTGGATGCCCGTCTGGGTGAAGGACAAGATCTGGGAAACGGGCGACAAGTGGTTCATCGACCCCCTGATCTGTCCGACCCTCAACGAGTTCCGGCGCGAGCTCGGGCTGCCGCCGGTGAGCCGGCCGCTTAACGGCTGGTGGAACAACCCCGATCTCGTGCTGGGCTTCTGGCCGGAGTGGTACGGACCACCTCCTTCCGACTGGCCGCGACAGACAAAACTCGTCGGATTTCCCCTCTACGACGAAGCCGACGTAACCCCCATGTCCGCCGCACTCGCGTCCTTTCTCGCCGCCGGCGAACCGCCCGTCGCCTTCACACCCGGCTCGGCCATGCTCTTCGGCCGCAAGTTCTTCCAATGCGCAGTCGACGCCTGTCGAACCCTGGGCCGCCGCGGCCTGCTGCTCACGCGTCACGCCGACCAAATCCCCCAACACCTCCCCGAAGGCGTCATCCACGTGCCCTACGCCCCATTTAGCACGCTGCTCCCACAATGCGCCGCCATCGTGCACCACGGCGGAATCGGAACCACCGCCCAATCCCTCCACGCCGGCGTACCACAGCTCGTCACCCACTACTCCCACGACCAACCCGACAACGCCTCCCGCCTCGAAAAACTCGGCGTCGGCCGCGGCATCCCAGCCGGCAAACTCACCGGACCCAAACTCGTCGCCGCCCTGCGGACACTCCTCAGCTCGGCACAGGTCGCCGCCGCCTGCCACGCCACCGCAAACCGCGTCGCCACCGACGGACTCGCCCGGGCAGCCGACCTCCTCGAAACCTCCAAGCCAGCGACGGCCCGGAAGATGGCTCGGGCTAACACGGACTAACGACGGACTCGACAGGGGCCGGGGAATGGGAGAACTCATCTCGTTTGCAGGTTGTGCGCGCAAGGGCGAGACGCGGGCCGCCGTGCGGCCCCTGCGGTGAACGTCGACGATGACACCCAGAGGCCGGATCGAGGCCCGCATTCCGCCCTCGCCCCCCTCAGAACCAATGCCCTTCTCCCGTTTTGTCCGTTCCCCGTCCGCACCAGTCCTAGCAACTGTTGCTACCCCATGATCTCATCCAGCTTCGCCACTCGCTTCTTGTGGCGGCCTTCCTCGAACGGGGTGTGCAGGAAAATTTCGACGATCTTCCGCATTTGGTCGTCGGTCACTAGGTCCGTGCCCATGCACAGGACGTTGCAATGGTTGTGGGCGCGGGCAATGCGGGCGGTGACTTCGTCGTGGGCGAGCGCGGCGCGGACCCCGCGAACCTTGTTGGCGGCGACCGACATGCCAATGCCCGAGTTGTCCAGCAGGATCCCGACGTCAGCTTGGGCGGACTGTATCTTGCGGGCCACCAGCAACGCAATATCGGGGTAGTCCACCGGCGTGTGTCCGTCGCAGCCGAGGTCGTGGGTCTCAAACTTGGCAGAGCGAAGCAACGCCAAAAGCCGCAGCTTGGCGTCGTATCCGCGATGGTCACAGGCAACAACAATCCTCACGGGCGAATCCTCCATCCTTGGGAGAGATCATAGCGGGTGATCGTTTGTCCTGCACGCGCCACGGCGGATTGTTGCGCTAATTCAGCGGCCGCTCGGACAGGCGTTGTTCGATAAGCGGCCCCATCGACTGCGCCAACGCCCGGTACACCGATACGTCCGAACCAATGGGGTCCTCGATGTCCGCGTTCGGGGCGAGCGTGAAGGTTTTCCCCGCCGCCCCGGGCGCCAAGGCCAACACCGCCGACTTGTGCGACCGGCCCATGGTGTAAATCACGTCGGCTTGGTGGATCAGCTCTGGCGTCAGGGGTCGCGAGCGGTGCTTGGACAGATCCGCGCCGAGGTCCTTCACGGCGTCAACGGCTTGGGGCGTGGCGCGCGATCCGGGCATCGCGAAGGTGCCCGCGGAGAGCACGGAAATCCCGCGATTGTCGAGTTCGTCCTCGGTGACCCCGAGCTTCTCGCACAGAATCTTGCGCGCCAGCGCCATCGCCATCGGCGAGCGGCAGGTATTACCGGAGCATACGAAAAGCAGTGTGGTCTTGAGCATGCGCTGGAGGATTCGGTCGTCGTAAACCCCGGGGCGGACGACGTCGTAGTGGTCCGAGTGTACACGAAGCAGCGTCGAAGGCTTGCTGAACCGCGACGGCCCAGCCGAGAGAACCAAGTCCGCCGAGCCGAGGGCGTCATCGGAAATGTCGGAGATCCGGTGGGCCGGGGTCTTGTTGTCGGTCGGCGCTTGGGTGACCACCACGAACCCCGCGGTGGCGGAGATGACGTCGCGGGCGATCGGGTGATCGGGGCAGCGGAGGGTGATCAGCCCCGCCGCGTCGTACAACTCGGATTCGGGCACGCCGACCTCCCGAGCAGCCCGGGCACGGTGCTCCGCCGCCACCTTGAAGATCAACCCCACCGGCCCCGGCCAGAGTTTGCGGATCAGTCGCGTCGGAAGCTCGGGCAGGTCGCCAAGCAGGCGGGCGGCTGCGTCGCGGTGCCCGAGGTGAATGGTCAGCGGCGTCGGACCGGCCGAACTGGCGGACTTGAACGCCCGCAGTCGGGCGAGGGTCGGGCCAGCCGAAAGCAACCCCGCAAATCCGTACACGGTTTCCGTCGGTAGCACGACGACCCCGCCGGAGGAGAGCAGGTGCGCGGCTTCGACGGTGTGCCGCTCGTAGTCTCCGACGTCGAAGATGTTGATAACTTTGGAGGCCATTGGACCGCCTTGACTATCGGTCGGTTGCCCGGGGGGGTCAAGCATGCCAGCCCGGCGCGTGGGAATTGCCGCAGGCCGAGACTACGGTGCAGACATGGGCGTTTGGCGAAACTGGCAGCGACCGGAAGTGGTGCTCTTCGACATGGACGGCACGCTCACCCGCCCCGCGCTCAACTTCGAGCACATCCGTCGTGACATGAGCATCGCACAAGGGCAGCCAATTCTCGAAGCCATGGCCCAAATGGACACCGCCAGTCTCGCCCA
>JBBRUM010000060.1:0-12395 GCA_038247815.1 Tepidisphaerales bacterium
GATCAGCGTCCGCTGAGAGTACGGGCACCGCGTCGCCGTGTACGAACAGTTCAGCGTCCCCACCACCCCCCGCCCCATCTTCAGCGTCGCAGCCACCGTCGATTCCGCCCCGTTCCGAAACGGCGCGTCAAACCTCCCCTTCGCGTACACCTCCACAAAATCATCCGCCAGCCAGTACCGCAGCAAATCCAAAATGTGCACCGCCACCGAAATCACAATCCCCCCGCCCGCCTTCTTCCCGTCCAAAATCCAAAAGTCCTCCCGTCCCCCCGTGTACCCCTCCACGTTCTGATAAATGTCAACGTTGAAGAGCCTCGCCTCCCCAAACTCCTCCGACCCCAGCCACCTCCCGATCCAGTTCTCCTCCGCCCCAAACCTCTGCTGCTGCCCCGCCTGCACAAACGCCCCACCCCGCTCCATGCCCCTCAGCCGCCGCATCTCCCCCACCGTGCACGTCACCGGCTTCTCCACCAGCGCCGCCAACCCCCGCGCCAGCGCCCCCTCCGCAATCGGCGCATGCATAAAGTGCGGCGTCGTCACCACCACCCCGTCCACCCGCCCCGCCAGCCCGTCCAACATCGCCTCCCAGCTCGCCTGACCCTGCGTCCCCAATTCCCCCGCCAGCTTCCCCGCCGCCTTCTCGTTCACATCCGCCACCCCCGCCGCCACCACCCGCTCCGGGTGCAACCCAAACGCCTCTTTGTGCGCCCGCGTGATTCCCCCCGCCCCCACGAACGCAATTCGCTTCGGTCTCATGTACTTCTCCTCCAGTCGTCGTCGCCCGCAGTCGATTCCACACCTCGCGCCACTTGCGTCTCGCCCCTCCTACCGCTTCCTCGCCTCGTAGATTTCGTCCACCGGCCACCGCCCCACCTCCGCCGCCCGCCCCGCCAACGGCAAATCCACCCGATCCCCCAGCAGCGCAGACACATACGCCCCGTGGTTCACCTCCAACGTCGCTATCACGCTCTCCAGCCCCACCCGCGGCTCGGGACCGCCTTCGATCCACCCCAGAAGGTCGCTCAGCATGCAGTCCCAAAGACACTGCCACTCGCTCGCCCCGCCCTTCACCCCGATCCGCTCCCACCCCGCCGGCACCACCCCCGTGTAGTCCTCCACCTTGCTCCCCGTCAGCGTCTCCAGGCTCAGCACCAGCTCCCCCCGCACCCGCACCACCCCCGCCGACCCCACCAGCACAAACCCGAAGTTTGCGTCCCCGTTCATCCCCACTTCCCCCGACTCCACCAGTCCACGCACCCCGTTATCAAACCCAAAGTGCGCCACCGCCGCCTCCTCCATCCGGTGCCCGTATCCCCGCGTCTCCCGAACGCGCGCCTGCCCCATCACCCAATCCACTCGATTGTCCCCGTTAAAGTACCGGATCAGATCAAACCAGTGGCTCCCCATCTCGCTCAGGTCCCAACCACCCAGGCTCGTGAAAAACATCTGCGGCGCCCCGATCGCCCCCGTCCGCACCAGCTCCCGCGCCCGCACGAACGCCGGCCGATACCGCCGCACGTGCGCCACCACGATCTTCACACCCGTCTCCCGCGCCACCTCCCGCACCGGCCCGATGTCCGCCGGAGCCGCCAGAAACGGCTTCTCGCACACAATCCCCCTCACCCCCGCCCGCGCACACTGCTCTATAAACCTCCGGTGCAGCCCCACGTACGTCCCAATGCTCACCAGATCCGGCTTCTCCTTCGCCAGCATCTCTCCCGCGTCCGCATACCCCCCGCGCACCCCAAAGTGTTTCTGAAATGCCCCAAGGTTCTCCGCGCTGACATCCACCCCCGCCACCAGCTCGCACGCCGGGCTTCTCTGAAACATCTCCGCGTGCGTGTACCCGATCTGATGCCCGCCCCCCTTCGTCCCGTGCGAGTTCTTCGCCGCGCCCACGCCGATCACCACCGCTTTGATCGCCATCTTTACTTCTCCTTCTACTCGCCCAACGCCCAACGCACCGAGTTCACCCACAACCGCCGCACAGCCCCCCCACTCGCCCCAGCACTCCCGACCGCCGCCACCGAAAACGCCCGCATGTCATGCCCATTCGCCAAGTACACCCGTCGCCCACGGCCATGCCCGACGGCCTCCATCGTGCTCACCATCGGGTGCGCCGCCCCCTCAAACTCAGCCGCCGCATGCACCTCCGCCGCCCCCGGTTCCATCGCCTTCACCCCGTAGTAAATCTCGTCCTCCACCGTAAACGTCCCCACACCCTCCATCACCGCATGCCCCGCCCCCGCCGGCTTGGTCGTCCAACTCCCAAACGGCGAGTGCGTCGTCTCCCCCCACACCCAAGCCCACCCGCACGCCTCCGCAAACTCCCCCGCCTCCGGGAAACTCGCGATCCCACCATGATGACTCACCACCGGCCGCCCCGACCGCACATACGCCCCAAGACGCTCCGCATTGCCCCGTCCCAGTGGCATATACTTCATCCCCCCCGCCCACTCCTGTTCCATCCCCGGCCAATACAACCCCATCACCACCAACAACTCCGCCCCCTCCAGCCTCCCGAGCGCCCCCTCCCCCGCCACCAACTCGCACGCATACCCCTCCCCCAACCACTGCGCAATCGCCCCCGCCTGCACCCCCACCGGGTGAAACTCCGGACCGCCCACCATAAACACAATCCGCTTCATGCGCTCCTCCAAGTCCCGGCACCTTACCACTTTCCCCGCCCCCCGCTTCTGATATGCTCCACTGAACAAATTCAAACATCCCGCCATGCCCCGCCGCCCACACCACCCCCTTCCCCCCCGTTCACCCCGCCCCGATCCCGACCTCGTCGCCGACACCTGCGCCCCCCTGGTCTCCGCCTCCCTCGCCCGCACTTGCTCCCTCTCCGCCCTCGCCCGGGGTCACTACCCCGGCCACCGCCTCCCCCACCACACCCTCCCCGCCGTCCGCTCCGTCGGCCACTGGGACGCACCCACCCACCAGCCCTGGCACCTCGACTGGCACCGCAACGAAGGCCTCGAAATCACCTTTCTCGAACGCGGACAACTCCCCTTCTCCACCGACGCCTCACGCACAACCCTCTCCCCCGGCCTCCTCACCGTCACCCGCCCCTGGCAACGCCACCGCGTCGGCACCCCAGCCGGAATTCCCCCCTCACGCCTCCACTGGCTAATCCTCGACCTCCAAACCCACCGACCTCACCAATCATGGAAGTGGCCCCACTGGATCGTCATGCCCCCACCCGACCTCAACCACCTCACCCGCCTCCTCCGACACTGCGAAACCCCCGTCCTCCCCCCCGCACCCGACGCCCCCCGCTGCTTCGCATCCATCGCACGCGCCGTCTCCTCCCGCAACTTCCTCCGCCTCACCCTCCACCTCAACGAACTCCTCGTCCTCCTCCTCGAAACCCTCTCCCAGCGTCCTCCCCGTCTCCGCCCACACCTCACCACCGCCCGACGATCCGTCCAAATGTTCCTCTCCGAACTCCCAGCCAAGCTCAACCACCCCTGGACCGTCGACCAAATGGCCCACGCCTGCGCCCTCGGCCGCACCCGATTCGTCCACCACGTCCAACGCCTCCTCAACACCACCCCCGCCACACACCTCGCCCAACTCCGAATCGACCACGCCCGCAAACTCCTCCAATCCTCAACACTACCCATCACACAAATCGCCCTCTCCTCCGGCTTCTCCTCCAGCCAAAACTTCGCCACCACCTTCAAAAAACTCCGCGGGCACACCCCCCGCCACGAACGCCTCCTCGCCACCCACTCACACCGCCCCTCACCCCTCACCCCCCGACCGTTCGGCGTTACCCCCGAAACAACTGTTCGCCTCCCACCCTCTCCCCCCGACAGAGCTCGGCGAAACCCCGCCGGGTGAGGGTTCTGGCCTACCACCCCCTCTCTCCCCGGTATCACCGGTCCTCCCCTCCCTTACCCCGCCCCACTGAACAGCCGCCCATTCTCCTCCTCAAACTCACACTCCGGCACAACCCCCTCACAAAACCCTCGACACCCGCCTGCCAACCCTGCCAAGTCCCTCCCGAACACCCGATCCTCCAAAACCCCCATCGCACACACCTCAGTCAAAAACGAATACTGCAAAAACTCGTCCCGAGGATCGGTCTTCCGAAACCCCTCAACTCGATACCGATCCCCCACAACAGTCCTCAAAAGTTTGCTCTGTTCCATATACCGGCGATCAATCACCCCACCCATCACCACCGCTACCCCAACAAAAGTCCCTCCTTCGTCCACAAAAAATCATAAACACCGAGCAATACTGACCCTCGCGCTCTTCCATCGAGCACTCTCGCTTCTCCTCAAAGATCTCCCCCCGCCCATTAGTCACCCCTCCATTTCTCCAGATCAAAATCTCCTAAACAAAAAAAGGATTGACATGACCAAACAAAAACCGTACGATATTCCCGTCTCGCTCCGTCTTCCTCCGTAACCTCCTTGCCTCCAGAAGCTACCCCGGCGGGTGCTCAATCCCCCATAAGCTCCAGCAACTTTCCCCCAAATGTCCCACAATGGGGCGCAATGTCCCACATCTCATTTCACTTCGCGCCCCACCGAGCAATCTCCCGCTAATACCCGCTCCCCCTTCCGTGACCTCCGTGCCTCAAGCCGCCAACCCAACGCGTGGTCAATCCCTCATCTACGCCGCCGCCCGATACGCACGTACGCAGTTCCGGTTGGCCCGCTTGGCTCCGTAAAGCGCCTCGTCTGCCGCTTTCACCAGCTCCTCGCCGCTGCCTCCCGCCCACCACTCGGCTACCCCAATGCTCAAGGTCGGTGCCAAAAGTCCCGCAGCCGCTCCCCCCGGTTCGCCCGCTGCCATCGCCCGACGCAGCTTCTCCATCGCAGCCGTCGCGTTGCTCACGCCCGTCTGCGGCAATACCACCACGAACTCGTCGCCCCCGTAACGAAACGCCAAATCGCTCCGCCGCAACGTCTCCAAAATCGTCGCACCCACATGCCTCAGCAGCGCATCCCCAACCGAGTGCCCAAACCGATCATTGGCCAACTTAAAGTGGTCCACATCAATCACCACCACGCTCAACGGCCCCCCGTGCCTGCTCGCCAGCAGCACCTCCCGCTCGAGCATCCGGTCCAAACTCCGCCGGTTGTACAACCCCGTCAGCGCGTCAGTCATCGACTGCCGCCGAAGCTCCTCCATCGCTCCGAGCGCTTCAAGCACGCCCCCAGCCGTCTTGGCTGCAACCTCCGCCAGTCGAATCTCCTCCGCCCCCCACGCCCCGGCCCGCCGGAGCACCACATCCGCAACCTCCCCGCACCCGCCCATCCCCAGCACCACCCTCCCGCCGACGACCCAACCCACTGCACCCGCCAGCCCCACCGGCACATACCGCACCTCCACCGCGTCCATCTCCCCCCGCAAAAACTCTGCCAACAGCCCCCGCGCTCGTTCGGCACCGTCGTCCCCCTCCCTGGCCACCAGCCCCGCCAGCTCAGCCGCCACCCCAATCCACGCCGTCTTCCTCTTCAACTCCACGTCCCCCGCGCTCGCCCCCACACCCCCTGCCCGCCCCTTCCACCATCCCCACAGCAACGACATCCCACCCCCTCTCTTGCTCCCAATCTCGGCGGTACCAGGCTCTCGGACCACAAGTCTCTCCAAAACAACCCCAATCACTCGGCACAACCCCCCCAATCATCATCGTCCACAAAATCTCCGACCTTGAATCGAGCAACCGATCAATTTTCTGGCACACCAGCCCTCTACATGCGTAAGTTATAAGCATGACTGCCTCCCTACCGCCCATCTCGCAGGCAACCCCCTCCCAAGCCGAGTACGAACTCTCCGTCCTCATCGAGGTCGGAGCTATCCTCTCTTCCAATCTAGAGTTACGCGATGCCTTCCCGCGCGTCATGCAGGTCATCTCCGACAAGCTCAACATGCGCCGAGGCAGTCTTTCCCTCCTCGACGAGTCAACGGGTCGCCTGCGCATCGAGTCAGCCGTCGGGTTTTCTCAGGATGAAATCGACAAAGGCCGCTTCGCCCTCGGCGAGGGCGTCACCGGCAATGTCGTCGCCACCGGCCGCCCCCGCGTCATCCCCGACCTCCGAGCCGACCCCGACTTCCTCAACAAAACCGGCCGGCTCAACTACGAACCCGTCGCCGGCCCGATCTCCTTCCTCTGCATCCCCATCCGCATCGAGGGCCGCGTCGCCGGAGCCATCTCCGTCGATAAACCCTTCATCTCCGACGACCAACTCCGCTCGGACAAGGTCCTCCTCGAAATCGTCGCCGCCTTCCTCGCCCAGACCACGCACCTCTCGCGCATCGTCATGCGGCAAAAGGAGCAGCTCCTCGAAGAAAACGCCCAGCTCCGCGCTCAGGTCCGCGACCGCTACCGCTTCGAGAACATCATCGGCGACGCCCCGGCGATGCACGACGTCTTCGCCACCGTCGGCCAAGTCGCCAACTCCCGCGCCACCGTCCTTCTCCTCGGCGAAACCGGCACGGGCAAGGAGATGATCGCCAAAGCCATCCACTACAACTCCCCCCGCCGCGACAAACCCTTCGTCCGCGTCAACTGCGGGGCCATGACCTCCACGCTCCTCGAGTCCGAACTCTTCGGCCACGTGAAGGGATCCTTCACCGGCGCCATCCGCGACAAGATGGGCCGCTTCGAGGTCGCCGACGGGGGAACCATCTTCCTCGACGAAATCGGAACCCTCGAACCCCAGCTGCAGGTCAAGCTCCTCCGCGTGCTCCAGGAGCGCGAGTTCGAACGCGTCGGCGACACCAACACCGTCAAGGTCGACGCCCGCGTCATCGCCGCAACAAACATCGACCTCGAGGAAGCCGTCGCCAAAAACACCTTCCGCGAAGACCTGTACTACCGCCTCAATGTCGTCTCCATCTACCTCCCCCCGCTACGCAACCGCCGCGAGGACATCCCGCGCCTCATCGACCACTTCCTCGACAAATACAACGCCATCAACGAACGAAAGCTCCTCCGCATCTCCCGCGAAATGCTCAACGTCCTGCTCCGCTATCCCTGGCCGGGCAACGTCCGCGAACTGGAAAACTGCATCGAACGCGCCGTCGTCCTCTCCCAATCCGAAGACTTCACCGAAGACCTCCTGCCTCTTAACGTCCGCATGTTCGCCGCCCAACGCAAACACAACCACCCCACCGAATCCCTCGAATCCCTCGTCAAACGCCTCGCCGACCAAGCCCTCTCCGACTACGAACTCCGCGAAGGCGAAATCTACCAACTCGTCATCGATCAAGTCGAACACGCCCTGATCGACAAAGCCCTCCACAAATGCTCCGGCGTCAAAACCAAAGCCGCCGACTTTCTGGGAATCAACCGCAACACGCTGAACAAAAAGGTCAAGGAACTGAACATCGAAACGGCGGATTAACCACGGAGACACCGAGGGCATAGAGGCAACTCGGAGCAAGACGAACCCTTTTTGACCAGAGAGAACAGAGATTAACACGGAGAGAAGAGAAAGAGTGACTGAGTCAACGAGTGGGTGAGAAGACCTGCTCGTTTAACCAAGCACACGACCATTCACTACATTCACACTAAATATCTCGCCTCAGACAATCTCTCCCCTCTTCTGCCCATCTGTGTTGATCTGTGGTTGACTTTCTTTTTCCGTGTTTCCCACGTGTCATCAGTGTCTCCGTGGCGAATCCCTCCGCAGTTTCCTCCAGGGCCAGGCCATGGCGCCGACCGCGCCGGCTTGCATCTGGTCGGCCATTGTTCTGACCGCGACGGCGGTGGGCGTGGGTTTGTCGCGGGGGATGAAGCGCATCAGCCAGACGACGGCGAGGAACCGCAGGGCGAGGCAGACGAAGCTCAGCAGGAGGTACACGTTGAACGACAGGCCCCAGGGACGGCCCCAGTCGGCCACGGATGAGATCCACGCCGCCCCCGCCCATCGCTCGGCGATCTCGCCACCGAGCACGGTCGACCCGAAACCCGCCAGGGCGAAGGTCGCGCTGTACACCGCGAAGTATCCCGCCCCGCCCTCGTGTCCGTGGCGGAAAAGTCGGTTGGTGAGGCTCACCTCGACCCCGGTCCACGCCGCAACGCCCGCAAACATCACGCCCACCCCCAGCCACCACAGCTCCAGCGACACCACCGGCCAGAGCATCGTCGGGATTTGGCTGATGAGCATCGCGAACACGAGCGTTGCCTTCGAACCGAACCGGTCCACCCACGCGCCCCAGACCGGGGCGGTCAGGAGCATCCCCAGCAGCGCCGACGTCTGTAAGATCAATGTCGCTTTGAATGGCGGCATCTGCTGCGCCTGCAGGAAGTGCCTCCACAGAAACGGCCCGACGATTCCGTTGCTGGCTGAGACGATGAACACGAGCACAAGGAACGGCCAGAATCCCCGGTCGAGCACGGGGGTGAGCAGGTCGCGCCAGCGCATCGCCGGCTTGCGGCGCGGCGGGTCGTACGCCTTGCGGTACGCGAACAGCTCAGCCGCCCCGGCGACTGCGGCGACGCAGAAGATCGCGAAGATCACCCACTTCGCCCACGGCGACCCCGCCACCGGCAGCACCATTGCCAGCGCCAAACTGCTCACCAGGTTCGTCGCCGAGAACAGTCGCAGGCGCAACCCGAAGTATTTCCCCCGCTTCCGCGCCGGGACCAGGTCGCCCATGTAGCTCTGCCACGCCAGCGCTCCCATGAAGAAGCACAACCACGCCACCACCAGAAACCCCATTAGCACCCCCGTCGCCACCGGCCCGGGGTCCAGCACCAGCGGCACGGCCGCCGCCGGCACCCACACGAGTCGCGCCATCATCCCCACCACGAACACCGTTTTCGGCCTGTTCTTCACGCGCGAAACCACCAGCGCTCCGGGCAACTGCACCAGCATGGCCAGCGAAGGCATGGCCAACGCGAGCGCGAACCACCGGTCGGAAAGCTGCGCCACCTGCGCCAACACCGGAACCGCCCCGCCCATGGCGCTCGCGAAAAACGGACCGGACAGCAGCACCGTCCACATCACCGCGAACATCGCCTCGCGCTTGGCCACACGCTCGCGCTCGACCTCCAGCAGCCGGGCGGGGTGGGGAATCCGCAACGCGGTCACCCGCCCCCCCACCGCCCCGATGGCCCCGCCCCACCACCTGTACCAGTCACCGGCTGACATAGTTCACTTCCTCGAGCGCCACTGGAACCCGACCTCTGATCCCACAGCCGATCATCCCCCCGCCTGTTTCATCGCCGACTGCAGTATCGCGCCGTACATTACCGCGCCCATCACCAGACCCGCCCCCACGCCCATCGCGAACCATAGTCGCAGCGCCAGCCACTTCCGCCGCCCGCGCGACCCCATCGCCCCCGCCACAAACCCCACCGTCACGGCCGGGAACCACGCCAACATCCATCCAAAGCTCCGAATCCCCGAGCAAACATCGAATATCACCACCACCAAACCCGGAATCTTTGCGCCGTCTCCCTTGAGGCTCGCCTCGGCGGCTGGGGCCATGATAAACGCCATGACCACGACCATCGCGGTGACCGCGCCCGCCCCGAGGGCGTGCTCCCAGGCGAAGATCCGCCGTCGGCCGCCATGGCCCCGGGCCAATTCGCGGGCGTCAGTCATGGTCGTCCCCGGGTTCGACGCCGGCGGCGGCTTTGAGTCGGTTGACTTCCTCCTGAAGCTTTCGCATTTGCGTGACGAGTTCCGGGAGGCGTCGGAGCGCGCCCTGCTCACGGAGGCTTTGACGGTGGGGCAGTGCCGGCAGCCCGGAGACGACGGCGTTTGCGTCGACATCTTCGGCGACGGCGGAGCACGCCGCGACCATGGCCCCGTCGCCGAGCTTGATGTGGTCACGGACCGCACTTTGCCCGCCGAAGACGACGCCGTTGCCGACTTCGACGCTTCCCGCAAGGCCCACCTGGCCGGTGATGATGCAGTGCGCGCCGATGCGGACGTTGTGGGCGATTTGCACGAGGTTGTCGATTTTCGTTCCCGGTCCGATGACGGTTCGACTGTACTTCGCGCGGTCGACGCAGGCGCACGATCCGATCTCGACGTCGTCGCCAATGACGACCGTTCCGATCTGCGGCACCTTGGCGTGGCTCCGGCCGTCCCAGCGGTATCCGAACCCGTCGCTGCCGACGACGCTGCCGGCGTGGATGACCACGCGCTTCCCGAGTAGGCAGCGCTCGCGGACGACGACATTGGCGAAGAGTTCGCAGTCGTCGCCGAGGACGGTGTCCGCGCCGACGACGACGCCGGGGTGCAGCACGCATCGGGCGCCGAGCTTGGCGCGGGCGCCGACGGTGACAAAAGGGCCCACACGGCAGCCGTCGGCGAGCTCGGCGGTGGCGTCGACGCGGGCGAACGCGTCCACCCCGACTGGCGGGCGGGGGATGGGCGGCGCGAACAGTTGGAGGACTCGGTTGATTGCGGGGTCGAGTTCGTCGACCACGACCAGGGGTAGTGCGAGGGTCGGTAGCGTCGTGGCGATCGCGCCGGTGAGCTTTCGGGGGACAAAGGCCGCGGCGGCGCGGGTGGAGGAGAGTGCGGCGAAGTACGACTTGTCGCCGCAGACGGACACTTGGCCGGGCTCGGCTTCGCCGAGGGTGTTGATTCCGCGGATGGGGGTGGTGGCGGCGGACTCCGGCTGGACTACTCCGCCCACCGCCTCTGCCAACTTGCCGAGTGTGAATTCCGCCATCGAGCACCTCGCCGCTGAAAAACAGGAGGCGGACCCCGCCGGGGCCCGCCTCGATTCCGTTACCGCCCCTTGGTGTCCCCCCGCGATTACTTCTTGAACTGCGCGTCCAGCAGTGCGGTGACATCGGCGCTGATGTCGACGGCGGGGGTGGCGTAGAGGATGTTGCGCTGGTTGATGAGCGTACGGACCTGGTCGACGGTGAGCTGTTCGAGGTTGTCGGGGATTTCGGGGCGCTGGTCGGCGAGAACGAGGTCGTAGCCCTTGGCGGCGGCGACCTGAGCGGTGGCGGCTTGGATCTTGTCGAAGAGGCTCTTCATTTGGAGTCGCTGGTTGCGTTGGATGTCGACTTGGGTGAGCTTGCCCCAGACTTCGAACTCGATGGCTTTTTGCTGGAACTCGCGGTTCTTATCGGCGAACTGGGATGACTCGGGCTTGAGCATCCGTAGGGACTCTTGGAGTGTTTGGATTTCGGCGCGTTTTTGGCGTTCAGTTTCCTCGAGGGTTTTGCGTTCGGCTTCGATCTTTTCCTTGAGTGCCTTTGTTTCGGCCATGTCGTTGAAGATGCGTGCGGGGTTTGCGATGCCGACGCGGGCGACGGGGGGCTGGGACGCCTGCCGGGCCTCGGTGGTTCCGCCTGCGAGGATCACCGCCATGGCACCCACCGCAACTACGCTCGTCCAAACCGTTTTTGTCTTCATTATCGCTGCATTCCTTTCGAGATTCACTGATTGAACCGGTACATGTTAGGCCGGGCGTTGCGCGGCGGCACCGGTTGAGGCCGCTTCGCCACTGACTGGTCACCGCGGGTTAGGGGTTGAACCCGAAGCTGAAGCTGACGATCTGTGTTTCGTCCTCGCGGTCCTCGCTGAGGGGGGCGGCGAAGTCCAGCGCGAAGGGCGCCGAGCCGAAGAACGGCAGGAAGAGGCGCAGGCCGGTGCCGACCGCGGCGCGATAGGTTCCCAAGGTGACGTCGCGCTGGACCGTGCCGGTATCGACGAAGACGACGCCGCGGAGGAACTCGCCGGCCAGCGGGTAGCTGACTTCGCCGGAGACGGTCATCGCGAAGTCTCCGCCGACCGCGTCGTCGTCCAATCCCGCTCGGGGCGAGATGCCGCGGAACCTGAATCCCCGGACGCTGCCAATGCCACCGGCGTAGAACCGCTCGAAGAACGGGGCGTTGCCGAAGATGTAGCCTGTGTCGCCGCGGAGGGAGAAGATCGTTTTTCGGTCCAGAAGGTCTTCGTATAGGAGGAAGTACTGGTCCCAGGACGCGGAAACTTTTGTGAAGTCGAACTCGCCCGGGGGCGCGGCTTGCTCGACGGTGGTCCGGAAGGTGTAGCCCTTGGACGGGAGGTTGCCCCTGTTCGTGGTGTCGCGCGTGTAGGAGAGGCTGTAGGTGGTGATCAACGAGTGTCCGTTGAGATCCAAGACTTCCGGGGCGCGAATGGGCTGGTCGTCGATGTCCCAGACGCGGACGTCCTCCGCGCGGATCGTGGCGGAGATGGAGTTTTGGAAGTCCAACCTCCGTCCGACGGTGACGCGGCCGCCGACGCGGGTTTCGCGCCAGTCGGGGCGGATACGGTCGCGGAGGTACGCCTCGGTGGTGAGGGAATACTTTGAGTCAAAGAGGAACGGCTCGCTGAACAGGACCGACGCGTTGCTGAACTCGGTGCCCGGTTCGAGGCTGACGCGGAAGCGTTGCCCCGCGCCGGTGAATGCGCGGTCGGTGAAGA
>JBBRUM010000061.1:0-12278 GCA_038247815.1 Tepidisphaerales bacterium
AATCACGGGCTTGACGGCGAGGTCGATGATCTGCTGCTTGGCCTTCTTGGAGAACTCGTCGTTCTTGTCGAACACGGAGGTGTCGTGCTGGGTGGAAACGACGATGGTGTGCACGCCGACGGGGCGTTCGTTCTCGTAGGCCACGGTCACCTGGCTCTTGGCGTCGGGGCGCAACCACGGCAGCGTACCCTTCTGGCGGAGCATGGCGAGCCGCTCGACGATGCGGTGCGAAAGGTGGATGGGCAGCGGCATGAGCACGTCGGTTTCGTCGCAGGCGAAACCGAACATCAGGCCCTGGTCGCCGGCGCCCATTTCCTTGTCGCTCTCCGATGCGTGGTCGACGCCGCGGGCGATGTCGGCAGACTGGGAGTGCAGCGCGACAAGCACGCCGCAGGAGTCGGCGTCGAATCCGATGTCGGGATGGGTGTAGCCGATTTCGCGGATCATTTGGCGTGCGATGTCGGCGGCTTCGATATAGACGTTCGTGCGGATTTCACCGGCGAGGATGACCTGCCCGGTGGTGACGAGGGTTTCGCAGGCGACGCGGGTGTTCCAGAGGGAGTTTCCGGCTTTGAGCTCGGCGGTGAAGATTGCGTCGACGATGGCGTCGGAGATTTGGTCCGCGACCTTGTCGGGATGGCCCATGGAAACGGATTCGGAGGTGAACAGGTGGCTGCTGCGACGGAAGTTGTCGGACACTTTTTGTAATCTCCCAAAGGTTTGGTTGCTCCGGCTGTATGGCGGGCCGGGAGGGAAAAGCTAGGTCAAAAGGGTGCGTGGGGCAAGTTACTTGGGCTCGGACTTCTTCTCGTTTTTTTCCTTCTTGCCACCGAGCCCTTGCAGGAGGCTGCCTAGAGCGTCTTGCACGGGGGTGGGTGCCTGCTGGGTCGAGGCGGCACCTGGGGCGGCCGGTGGCGCGAGGCTTCCGCCGCGTTGCCCGCCGAGGAGTCCGGGAAGGATGCCGCCGGCTTGGTCCCTGATCCACTGCTGGATGCCCTTGGCGAGGTCGAGCCTTGGCTGTGACACCGTGCCGGTGATGACGAAGACGGGGTCGGCGAGTTGAATGCCCTCGCGGATGAGGGGTATGCGGTTGCGGAGCAACGCGCTGCCCACGCGAACCTGCAGCGGGACGAGTCGCTGCGGCGGGGCGAGTTCGATGTTGCCGGAGAAGCGGATATCGGCTGTGACGCCCTTGCCCAGGGCGATGGGCAGCTCCTGACTGACGACGCCATTCTTTGCGACAAACCGAGCGTCTTTGACGTTTCCGACGAAGACCTGCCCGAGGCCGCCAATGTCGCGAACGATGGACCCCGCAAACCCGCCGAGCAGTTCGAGGTCGACGATGTTGAGAGTCACCTCGGCGAAGCCGTCGTTGGCCGGGCCGCGATCGTTCATCAGTTCGCCGAGGGGAAAGCGGGTGCACTTAACGAAGGTGACCCGCAGCTGCCCGGTCGCTTTGTCGGTGTTGACGAAAAGGGGGCCGAGGAATTTGCCGAGCTTGTCGGCGACGACTTTGTTGATCGCGATGTTGTCGATCATCACGAGATTGTCGGGGGTGGATAGGCGGGGCGTGGTTTCGCCGAGATTCACCGCTGCGCCGGAAAGGTTCAGGGTTCCTCCGTTAAGCCCAGCCGGTGAGGCCATGGAGAGCGTCGCGATCCCGTCCTTCAACACAACACCGGGTTCGAACTTGGAGAGGTCGAGCCCGTACGCGGGGATGCGGGCGGAGGCGACTCCCAAGCCTCCGGTCACGGACAGCGTGCGGATGGCCACTTCGGGGGCGACGGTGGCGGGGTAGCTGCCGGTGATGACAAACTCGCGGTCGTACTTGCCGGAAACAACTGCCCCTGCCATCGACGCACGGGTCTCAGCAGAAAGCATGGGCACAATCAGAGGGAAGAGCTTGTCAAGGTCGTAGCCAACGTTCAGGCGAACGGGCTCAGTGATCGTCCGCGCACCGGCCATGTCCTTAACAACCCCGGTGGCGCGGAGGGAGATGGCGTTGCTGCTGGCGGCGGTGATGGCGAGGTTGCGGATGCGGAGCTCGCCGTCGGCTGCGGCGGAGTAGGAAACGTCGTTGACGATCTCGAGGCGGTCTTCGGAAAAAGTGGGGTTACCGCGCGGGTCGAGGAGCTTGAGGTTGCTGACCATGACCTTGCCGGCTGCGGAGCTTTGGCCCTGGTTTGTCGCAAGTTGTTGTTCAACGGCGAAGTCGCCGACGTAAGGGTAAATGCTGCCGGGGGCCGCACCCTGGAGGACTTCGAGCAAGCCGGTGACGGTTTGAATCCGGCCGGAAAGTTGGACCGCGCCTTTGACCGCGGGGGAAGTCGACGCGAGGTCGGTGACAACGATCGGCTGGGAGACGACCATGTCTGCGACGCCCAGCGACCCGACGAGTTCATTGATGGAGAGCTGGCGGATCTGGGCGGCGGTGGTGGTGTTGGGGGTGGTGAAGGCGTCAATCGTGAGCTGACCCCTGACGTTGACGTCCTTGGGAACTCTGTAGCTCGCCGAACCGGATTGGAGCGAGAGGTTACCGGCTTGCAGGGAGGCGATGTTGACGGTGGTGGTGGTGCCTTGGCGGGAGATGCGGAGGTCGGCTGCGAGGGTGCCGGAGGTGAGGGAGACGGGGGGTTTGGCGGGCGTGTTGGGAGAAGTGTTGGGTGCGGCGGCGACGGGGGGGGAGAGGGCCTTTAGCAATGCGTCGACCTTGGCGAGGTCGTCGGATTTGGCGGTGAGGTTGGCGGAGGTGAGCATTTCCCAAAAGCCGGGGGCGGCGAGCGAGATGGCTGCGTCGCGCAGTTGGAGTGTGGCGAAGGCGCTGCCGACGTCGGCTGTGGCGGCGAGGGTTTTGAACCTGTCGGGGGAAGACGCGGAGAGGTCGACGGAGACGCTCTCGTTGCTGAGCGTACTGCCGACGGTCAGAGCGGTGAGGTTGACCTTGGCGGCGACGGTCGAGGGGCCGTTTCCGGTGTCGGAGAGGGTCACTTGCCCGGCAGCCAGGCCCGAGCGGACTTCCTGCTGCTGTGGGGTACCCGACCAAGCGGCGGAGGCGCGGGCGGCGGCGGCGAGGTCAGCCGAGAACGTCACTCCGCCCGTTCCGCCGGCTGACCCGTCAGATCGGACCTCGACGAGCAGCTTGTCGCCGAGCTGGCGGGCTTCGATGAGCTTGGAGGTGCTGGTGAGATCGAGCTGCGAGAGTTCGGCGCGGAGGTTGGGGGCGGTGGCGATGGTTCCGGCCAAGGCGAGGGTGATGGAGTCGCGCGTGATTACGGGACGGCCTCCGCGGACCACGGAGAGGTCAATCAGGGCAGCCGAGATCGGGCGAGAGGTGACGAGCGTTCCTCCGACGAAGCTCCCGGCGAGATTGGCTCGGACGGCTCCAGTGGGGAACTGGAGCTTCATCTCGGCGAGGGCGGGGACCAAGCCGCCGTAGCGGCGCTGGGCTTCGGGGAGCGAGGCAATGTCGAGGCGCTTAACGTCAAAAGCGGGGACGTCGGAGGTGCCGAGGTCAGCGGTGGCAGTGGCGTCAACGACCATGAGCGGGCTGCCCGCGGGGCCGGCTTCGACGAGCAGGCGGCGGACCTCGGCGATGCCGACGCGTTTCTCACCCTTGGATTTTAGGAGGGTTTCGCCGTCGGCGAGGAGGCGGTCGATGTCGAGGTTCATCCCCGCCGAGGTTGCGGTGGCGGGTGTGACGATGCGGACGCCAGTGAGTTCCGTGCGGGAGATGGCGACGACGTCGCCGGCGGCTGCGAGCAGGTCGCCCTTGAGCGAGCCGGTGGAGACCATGCGCCCGGCGAAGTCGGCGGCGCCGAAGTCGACGAACTGGCCGAGTTGGGCCCGCATGCGGCCGAGGTCGACGTCGGCGGAGTAGGCCAAGTCGGAGAGCGTGCCTTTAACGCTGGCGGTGGCGAAGGCGCTGGTAAGGTTTGCGGCGGTGATGTTGAGGGACTTTAGACCGGCGTCGGCGAAGTCGGCCCGGAGGTCGTAATCGGCTGCGATGGGGTCGAGGGATACGGGCTTGCCCGCGTTGGTGCCCCGAACCCCTTCGATCCGGGTTGTGCCTTTGAGCATGGCGGCGGCGGGGGCGATTTGAATGTCGACGGCGTTGATGAGCGTTCCCGCGGTGACTGTGACGTCCGGGCCGAGGGCGAGGGTGTTGCGGAGTTGCGTGGCGACCACCCCGAGGTCGGGGATGCGGACATCGAGCTTGATCTGCCCGGCGGAGTTGGGGGGTTTCATCTCGCCGAGGCGCTGGAGGGCGCCCTGTGAGACGTCGCCGGTGACGGCCGCGGTGAGCTCGGCGGACTCGATACCGAGTTTTTCAATTCGGAGTCGGGGTGTGCCGTCGGCATCTTTGGTGGTGGAGAGTTTGATGGGGACGCTGAGCAGTGCAGTGCCGAAGGTGTCGCCCTTGAGGGCGGGGCCCGCGACTACGAGGTTTTTGACGCGGAGGTCGCCGTCGATCTCGGCTGCGTCCAAGCCGAGCACTTTGGCGACGATGTCGCCGTCAGCCATGCCAGCGAGCGTTACGCCCGACGCAGCGAGGAACGGCGATACCGCGCCGAGGTCAACGCCGGAGAGTGTGACGGTTTGGTTGGCGGTGAGCTTTGCAGCATCGATAGCGCCGCCGAAAATTGCTTGGGCGTCGCCTTTGACGGTGATGATCCCCGGAGGGCTTCCCGGCGGTGAGTTGTCGCGCCGGACGACGAGCTTGAGGTCGGTCGTGACCGGGGCGTTGGCGAGCGACGGGATCCGCACGGATAAGTCGGAGGGATCGATTCGGATCGGGCTTCCGATACGGTCGCCCTGGATGGTGGCGGTCAGCGACTTAATCGTGATGTTGCCTTTGAAGTCGGGGATGACAATCTTGGCGTCCGGGTCCGAGGGCCCGACGAGTGTGGAGAGGTTGTCGGTACCGTCTTTTCGGACTTCAAAGAGCACGAGGTTGGGCGAGTCGATGACGGTTTCGCCGAGATCCAAGTTTCCCCGGGCGGCGGAAAGTACCGTAAGGCCTGTGGTGACGCTGGGCACCGCCACCGCGAGACGGTTTTGGTCGTCGTAAACCTTGAGCCCGGTCAGCGAGAGGGGGGAAAACCATCCGAGTGACCAAGAGTCGATCTCGATGCGACCCTTTAGCAAGCTATTAACCTGCCCGAGCACGAAGGACTTGCCCGGCCCGGTGGAGAGCAGTGTTGGGAGCAGCAAAACACCAAGTCCTAGAACTACAACCCCCCCGCCGACGGCGATCAGTACCCACTTGAGGAGCCTCTTCTTGCGGGGGGCAGGGTTGGACAGCGTCGTGGGGGTGGGAGTGGTCATGACGGTGGAAGGATAAGCCGCACTGGAACGACTGGGGATGGGAAGAAACAACAAGACGCACTACGCGATCCAAATTACAGATCGCCGAGGCGCGTCATTCCCGACTGCCCGAGAACACCCGTCAGAGGTGCGGAGGCGGTGGCAGCGGACGGGGGTGTGGGGGACGAGCCTCGAATGCCGGGGTCGACGGGGGGACGGTTGGTCGTACCACCGGCTGAGCCAGGCGTACCAACAAATCCGCCCTCGGTGACAAAAATGAAATTCACGACCCCGATGACAGCCGACTGCTGGGGCACCATGTTGAGCTGCACGGACTTCCGGTCGGAAGAGACGGTGGCCCCGATGTGAACGTTGTGTCCGGTAAAAACCGCCGCTGGCTCGGGGTTGTACGCCACGCCGGGAGAAGGGCCGAAAAACGGGGGAAGTCCGGGGACGATTTGGGCACGGAGGTGAGTCGAGGCGACGGCGTTAAAAACGGCCAACGCCGACACACCAAACATCAACACCGATCGACGTCGCAGGAGAAAGCCCATCCTGCCGATGATAACTCCGGGGGCACGGGTTCGTAAATAGATTTTACACCCTTCCAAGGGCCACTTTCTCCAACACTTGCTACGTTCAATCTCGACTCAACCCTACCCGATGATGTCAGGATTGAATTGACCCAACTTAACATCGCCACGGGTGGCGACTACCCTGCCCGGGCATCCACTTAGGACGGTCCCCTCTCACCGGACTTCAACAGCATGAGCAACACAGCCGCCCCTTCCGAAATCCCCCGCAAAGCGCTTGTCACCGGCATTACCGGCCAGGACGGGTCGTACCTCGCCGAGTTCCTCTTGGCCAAGGGCTACGAGGTGCACGGTGTGATCCGCCGGTCGAGCTCGTTTAACACCGACCGCATCGAACACCTCTACCGCGACCCGCACGACAAGAACGCGAAGTTGTTCCTCCACTACGGCGACCTCGTCGACGGTACGGGGCTGCGGGAGATCGTCCAGCGCGTCGCCCCCTCCGAGGTGTACAACCTGGGGGCACAGTCGCACGTCAAGGTGTCGTTCGATCAGCCCGTGTACACCATCGCCACCGACGCGATGGGCACGATCCACCTCCTCGAAGCCATCCGCGACACCAACCCGAAAATCAAGTTCTACCAGGCGAGCAGCTCGGAAATGTTCGGCAAGGTCGTCGAGAAGCCGCAGTCCGAGCGGACGCCGTTTCACCCCCGCTCGCCGTACGCCTGCGCCAAGGTGTACAGCTTCTGGCAGACGGTGAACTACCGCGAGAGTTACGGGATGTACGCCTGCAACGGGATCCTGTTTAACCACGAGTCGCCCCGCCGCGGCGAGACGTTTGTGACGCGGAAAATCACACGTGCCGCCACCCGTATCAAAGAAGGCCTGCAGGAAAAGCTCTACCTCGGCAACCTCGACGCCTCGCGCGACTGGGGTTTCGCCGGCGACTATGTCGAAGCCATGTGGCTTATGCTCCAGCAAGAGACGGCTGAGGACTATGTGATCGCCACGGGCGAGACGTACACCGTGCGGCAGTTTCTTGACGAAGTGTTCGGGCACCTCGGCTTGGACTGGAAGAAGTATGTCGAGGTTGATCCGAGGTACTTCCGCCCGGCTGAGGTGGATTTTCTGCTCGGCGACGCGACGAAGGCGAAGAAGCAGCTCGGCTGGTCGCCGAAGACCAACATGAAGCAACTTGCCGCGATGATGACCGACTCGGATTGGAAGTTTGCCAAGCGTGAGAAAGCGATCAAAGAACACGATTCACGCGAAGCAAAACCCTGATTGATTAGCAAGGTTTCCCCATGCCACTGTCACCGTCTGACCGAATTCTCGTCACCGGCGGTGCCGGTTTTCTCGGTTCGTTTGTCGTAGAGGTGCTGCACCGCAAGGGCTACAAGAACCTCGTGATTCCGCGGCGGAAGGAGTACGACCTTACCACCGAGGCGGAAGTGGCGCGGTTGTATGAAGACTCCAAACCGTCGGCTGTGATCCATCTGGCAGCCGAGGTGGGCGGGATCGGCGCCAACCGCGAGAACCCGGGTCGATATTTTTTCGCCAACATGGCGATGGGCTTGCACCTCATCGAGCACGGGCGGCGCGTGGGGGTGAAGAAATTCGTGCAGGTGGGGACGATCTGCGCGTACCCGAACCTGACGCCGGTGCCGTTCAAGGAGTCGGACCTATGGAACGGGTATCCGGAGGTGACCAACGCGCCATATGGGGTAGCCAAGAAGGCGCTGCTGGTGATGTTGCAGTCGTACCGGCAGCAGTATCAGTTTCCGGGCGTTTACCTCTTGCCGGTGAACCTGTACGGCCCGCGGGACAACTTTGACCTTAAGAGCTCGCACGTGATCCCCGCGCTGATCCGCAAGATGGTCGAGGCCCGGGACGCGGGGCGAGACACGGTCGAGGCGTGGGGCACGGGTTCGGCGTCGCGTGAATTTTTGTACGCCCCGGACTGTGCGGAGGCGATTGTGGTCGCGGCTGAAAAGTACGAGTCGCCGGACCCGATCAACCTCGGTTCGGGTCGGGAGATTCGGATCAAGGAGCTGACGGAGCTCGTCGCGTCGCTGGCTGGGTTCAAGGGGAAGATCGTATGGGACCCGACCAAACCCGACGGCCAGCCAAGGCGGTGCCTCGACGTCAGTCGGGCCAAGAGCGAACTGCAGTGGACGGCTGAGACGCCCCTGGAAAAGGGGCTGCTGCAGACCATCGCGTGGTACGAGGGGAATCGGAAATAGCAACCACAGACAATACCGATGAACACAGAAGTGCGATGTGAATGGGCGGGCGGCGTCGGTGAGCGGTGCACGCCTCTTCTCCGTGTTAATCTGTGTTCTCTGCGGTCATGATCAATGCCCGCAGCAGCGCCGTGGTTAACCTCTCTACACGCCCACCATGCACTTTGTTTTGATCAATCAGTGTTACCATCCGGACACCGCTTCAACGGGGCAGATCTTGCATGATTTGGCTGGGTACCTGGAGGGCGCGGGGCATCGGGTGACGGTGGTGACTTCTCGGCAGAGGTATGGGACGGATCAGTTATTGCCGGTGGGGGATGAGGTGGTGGGCGGCACGAGTGTTCGCCGACTACGGGGTACGCGGTTTGGCAAGCGGACGTTTCCGGGGCGGGTGGCGGATTTTGTTTCGTTCTACGGGGCTGCGGCGGGGGAGCTGTTGAAATCTGGGGAGGCCGATGCGTGGTTGGTGCTGACGTCGCCGCCGATGATTGGGGTGGTGGCGCGGGGAGTAGCGACGGCTGCGCGACTCTCGGGATCGCGCCCGCCAGCGGTCGTGCATTGGGTGATGGACCTGTACCCCGAGGCCGCCGAGGCGCACGGAATGCTTCGGAAGACGCACCCGATCTACCGACTTTGCCACGCCCTCATGGGCCGCTCATTCGAGAGCTCAGCCGGAATGATCGCCCTCGGCGACGACATGCGCGACCTCATCCTCGCGAGTCATCCGCGCGTCTCACCCGAGCGCGTGCACGTCATCCACCCCTGGGCGGATGGGTCGACGCTGCACCCGGTGGACCGGGCCACCAACCCGCTTGCCCGCGAGTTGGGGCTGGCGGCAACCTTCAACCTCGTGTACTCGGGCAACCTCGGGCTGGCGCACGACTTAAACACGTTCCTCGGGGCGATCGAGGGCACCGTGAACAATGACCCAGCCGGGCTGCGGTGGGTGTTCATCGGGTCGGGAAAGAGGTACGAGCAACTGGCCGAGTACCAGAAGAAAAACAACCACCCGCATGTGCGAATGTTGCCGTTCATGCCCCGCGAGAAGCTGCCGCAATCGCTCGGGTTGGCGGACGTACACCTGCTGTCGCAGTTGCCGGAGTTTACCGGGGTGGTGGTTCCGTCGAAGCTGTTCGGGATCATGGCGGCTGGGCGGGCGGCGGTGATGGTGGGGCCGGCGGGGTGCGAGTGCGCGCGGGTGATTGCGAGGCACGACATTGGGCGGGTGACGCCGGTGGGCGATGTCGGGGCGCTTCTGGCCGCGGTGCGGGAGATGCAAACGGGGACATACGCCGTCGAAGCCGGTCGCCGGGCCCGGGCGGCGTTCGAGCGGGAGGACGACCGCGCGGTGTGCTGCGCTCGACTCGAATCGATCCTCGTCCGGGCGGGCGGAAACTAGGGAGAACTGCATGCAGCTTTCACTTCGGGTCGCGGTCGACGCCAACGCAGCCGCGTACCGCCGCGCCGTGCAGGCCTCCACCCCCGGCGACTGCTGGGACGCACTGGTCCTCACCGCCACCAACGAAAAGCAAGCCGAAGGCTACCGCCAGGAACTCGCCCTGCGCCACCTTCCCGTCGGCCCGACCGGCGCGTTTCTCCCAACGGTCCAGCGCTCGCTGGTGGTACCTGACCCGCCGCCGACGAAGGCCATCCCACGCGTCGGCTCGGGCGGGGCGACACTCGGCGTATTGCGACACCTGATGACGCTGTACACCCGAGACGAACTGCTCCAGAAGCGCATCCTGCTGATCCACTCGGGGGGACTCTCTCAGCGGCTTCCGGCGTATTCGCCCGTTGGGAAGATCTTCGCCCCGCTGCCGCTGTCTCGACCGGACGGACAGGTGGCCACGCTCTTCGATCACCTCTACACCACCCTGGCGGGCCTGCCGGACCGACTCGGGCCGGGAATGCTCGTGCTGGCGGGGGACGTGTTTCTGCTCTTCGACCACCGGCACGTACCCGCCTTGAGCGGAGACGCGGGACACGGTTGCACCGCCATCACGATCCGCGTCGATCCCGAGGTCGCTGCGGCGCACGGTGTATTTGTCACCGACGCCGCCGGAAGAATCACCCGCACACTGCAAAAGGTGACGCCCGACGCCATGCGAATCGCCGGCGCGGTCGGGCCGGACGGCAAGGTCGAGATCGACACCGGGATTCTGTTCTTCGCACCCGACGCGGTCGGCGTGCTGATAGACCTCACAGCCAAGAAACTCGACAAGCCCCTCGACCTGTACGAGGAAATGGTGGGCGCGATGACGCCGGGAGCGAGAGTGACCGGCTTGCTCAAGCCGTTGGCGCGGCTCTCACTGGGGGCGCGGTCAGTGGCGGGCGAGTTTTTACACCTCGGGACGACGCGCCAGTTTCGTGATGCGCTGGTGGGGCGGAACCCGTCGCCGGCTGCGGAGTTGTTTCAGGAGAATCTGCACGCGCAGGTGGCCGGGCCGGTGCCGGAGAAGGCACGGGTGTATCACTCAGCCGTCGAGCCGGCTGCGACGTTCGGGGAGGGGGCGGTGGTGGACCACTCGCTGCTGCAGGGGCCGGCGGGAACGGTGCACGAGATCGGGCGGGGTTCGGTGGTGTCGCAGGTGATGTGGGGCGGTTCGCGGCTGGGGTTGCCGGATGAAACGCTGTATTTCCAGTGCCCGCTGAGGCTGCCGGGCGGGGCGTCGGCGGTGGCGCACGTGGTGTGCGGAACGGGGGACGAGTTCAAGTCGGCGACGTTCTTCGGGGCGGAGCTTTCGGTGTGGATGAAGAGCAACGGTGTGACCCCCGGCGACCTCTGGCCCGCGGCGACGCCGGTCGCGACGCGCACGCTATGGAACGCCCGCATGTTTCCCACGACGCTGAAGCGCGGGCCGAGCGACCTCGCGCTCTCGTTGTGCGGCAAGCTGCCCACGCGGAAGTGGAGGGCGAACGCCCGGGTGTCGATGGCCGATGTGCTGACGCTGTCCGACCCTCGGGCGATCGTGGCACACCGCGAGCGGTTGTCGGCGCACCTGCAGGCGACGCGGCTTGTCGCGCTGGCGGAGGGCGGCTCGCACAGGCCGCTGACCACGGACGTCTTCCACTACGCCACGCCGGAGGCGTACGCCCAATTCGACCATGTCCTCCGGGAATACTGCACTCAGCCGCTGAAGTCGCCGGGGCACGCGCTGGTGCAGTCGCGGCTGCTCCTGGCGGGGTATCAGCTCGCCCAGCGCCCGGCACACCCCGACCCGCAGGCACGATATGGGTCTGCGGAGTTGGCGGACCTCGCGTTCCGCCGGATCGCGCAGGGGTCGGAGCTCGCGTATGCCGAGGCGTCGGTACCCCTGGACAGCGCCGCCCCGCTGCTGCCGGTCGGGTCGGTGGTAACGGCGACATCGCCCGTGCGGCTGGACCTGGCTGGGGGCTGGTCGGACACGCCGCCGTATTGCTACGAAATGGGCGGGCATGTGATCAACCTCGCCGTCGACCTCGAAGGCGGCCCCCCGATTCGCGTCACAGCCGAGCGCTTGCGAAAAAAGGTGCTCATCCTCGAATCACACGACCTCGGGCAGAGAGCGGAGTTCGAGTCGCTCCCGTCGGAGGTGTCGCTGTCGGACCCGCTGGCGTTGCACAAGATCGCGGTACAAATGCTCGGCCTGACGCCGGAGACGACCGGGCTGCGACTGACGACGGAGTGCCGCGTGCCGAAGGGGTCCGGGCTGGGGACCAGTTCAATCCTCGCAGCCACGGTGCTGGCGGCACTGCACCGCGTTCGTGGGAGCCATGCCGCTCTGGCGAGGTTGTCCGAGCAGACATTGCTTTTGGAACAGCGGTTGTCGACGGGCGGCGGCTGGCAGGATCAGGTGGGCGGGATTGCGCCGGGTGTAAAGTCGACGGTGACCGCGCCGGGCATGCCGCAGAAGCTCGTGGTGGAGTCGCTAAAAATGTCGGAGGAGAATCTGCGGGAGTTGGAGCGCCGACTGGTGGTCTACTACTCGGGGCAGCAGAGGCTCGCCCGGGACATTTTGAGGCGGGTGGTGGGTCGTTGGGTGTCGCGTGAGCCAGCTGCGGTGGAATTGCTGGCTGACCTGAAGGTGGGTGCGGCGGGGTTACGGAAGGACTTGCTGGCCGGGCGGTGGAAGTCTGCTGCGCGGCACGTCGGGCGATACTGGGAGATCAAAAAGCAGTTGTACCCCGGCAGCACAACGCCGGCGATTGACCTGCT
>JBBRUM010000062.1:0-12240 GCA_038247815.1 Tepidisphaerales bacterium
GGGGGGCGATGGTAAAGTTGCGTTGGGCGGCGGCTGCGTCGATGGCGGCGCGGTAGGTTTGGGTGGTGGCGGCGACGTAGTGGGCGGCTTTGAGGCGGCCCTCGATTTTCAGGCAGGAGACGCCGATGTCGGCGAGCTCGCCGACGAGGTCGTAGGCGGCGAGGTCTTGGGGGGAGAGTAGGTACGCTTTGTCGCCGAGTTCCTTGACAACGCCGTCGACAACGAGGTCGTAGGGGAGGCGGCAGGCTTGGGCGCACTGGCCGCGGTTGGCCGAACGGCCGCCGAGGCTCTCGGAGGTGAGGCACTGGCCGGAGTACGACACGCACAGGGCCCCGTGGATGAAGATCTCGAGCTCGGGGAGGGCGGTTCCGGTGTCGCGTTCGCGCTCGAGTAGCGAGAGGGCGATCTTGCGAATCTCGTCGACCGACAGCTCGCGGGCGAGCACGGCGCGCGTCACGCCGAGGCCCTTGACGTACTCCACGCCGCGGTGCTCGGTGAGCGTCATCTGCGTCGAGCCGTGGATCTCCAGCCCGGGACACACCTCGCCGATGAGCCTGCACAGCCCGAGGTCCTGCACGATCACCGCATCGACCCCGGCCGAGGCGATAACCTTGAGGTACTCCTGCATCGTGGCGAGTTCGTCGGAAAACAGCAGTGTATTGAGCGTGACGAAACCCTTGACATTGTGGTCGTGCAGAAACCGCATGATCTCGGGCAACTCGGCGCGGGAGAAGTTGGTGGCGCGGTGGCGGGCGTTGAAGGCGTCCAAGCCGAAATACACCGCGTCGGCGCCGTTGGCGACGGCGGCACGCATGGCTTCCCAGTCGCCGGCGGGGGACAGCAGCTCGGGCACGCGGGGGGTTCCGGCTGGGGTTTTGCCCGTGGGCAACTTGGCCCGGGCGACTTCGGAGGCGGTGAGTTCGGCGGGCTTTTGGAGGAGGTCTGTGGTCACAGGGGCCATCCTAGCCCTTCCGTCGGGACCCGACCGTGGATAGTCTTCCTCCCGCCAGCCATGTCGGACAACGCACCCACCCCATTTCCGCCGGACGTCTGCCGCTTTGGCGAAGCCCCGTTTCCGGTGGTGAGACTGCTCGGGCACCCGGTGCATGCGCTGACCGAGGTCGCCGCGATCGACTACATCTTGGACCGACTCGCCCATCGGCGCGGCGGGTGGGTCGCCACGCACAACCTCGACCACCTCCGCCGGCTGGATCTTGACCCCGACTTTGAGCAACTCTGCGCCACCGCCGCCCTTCGCACGGCCGACGGTAAGCCCCTAATCTGGGCCGCCGAGCTCCGCGGCACACCCTTGCCCGAACGCGTCGCCGGATCGGACATGACCTTCTCCCTCACCGCCGCCGCAGCCGCCGCCGGACGCTCGATCTTCCTCCTTGGCGGAAGCCCCCCCGCCACCCCCGGTGGAAAGTCCACCGCCGAACTGGCAGCCGACGCCCTCACCGCACGCCACCCCGCCCTCCGGGTCGTCGGAACCCACTGCCCGCCCTTCGGATTCGAGACAGATCCGCACTCGATGCACGCACTGCACACAGTGCTGCTCTCGGCTGGGCCGGATATTGTCTACGTCGCCATCGGCAGCCCCAAGCAGGAGCGACTGATCATGCAGCTACTTCCGCTTCTGCCGCGGGCGTGGTTTTTGGGCGTGGGCATCTCGCTGTCGTTTGTGACGGGGGAGGTCCAACGGGCGCCGGTGTGGATGCGGCGGACGGGGCTCGAGTGGGCGCACCGGCTGGGGCAGGAGCCGCGGCGGCTGGCGCGGAGGTATCTGGTCGAGGGCATCCCTTTTGCGGGGAAGCTGTTGCTGCGAAGTTTGCTGGAGCGAGTTTCGACCGGGCCGCCCGTTACGCCGCGAGGGTGACCGGGGTGGTGGCGAAGGGGTTGGTTCCGCGGGCGGTGACGATGGCGACGAGCGTTGCGCCGGCGGGGATCGAGCCCGGCTGGGGGGTGAGGCGGAGTGCCCGCTGGGCGTTGGGCGAGAGCTTGGCCCTGCCGAGAGACATCTCGGCGACGGCGGTGTCGGAGAGGTTTCCCGCGGCGTCGCGGAGCACCACCTTGATCGTGATGTCGGAAGTCGGCACGTTGCCGAAGTTGCTCAGCAGCAGGCGGACCGCCGAGATGCTTCCGTTTCTGCCTCGGGTCACGCCGATGATCTGAGAGCGCGACAGGTCGACGATGGACGGGACGATCGTAATCGTGCCGGCGCTGCGGACGTTGTCGTTTTCACTTGCTTCGCTGAGGACCTGGCCCGAGTCGGACACGGCCAGCACTTGATAGGCTCCGGGCTCGGTCGAGAGTGGAATGCGGAACCTGCCGCCGACGTTCTTCGATGAGTTGGTCGCCAGGCGGCCGCGGAGTTCAACGCTGCCAAGGGCGGCGTCGGCGTCGTCCCAGACGCCGTCGGTGGAGAGGAAGAAGCTGACGCGGGTTCCGCTGGTCAGGCCCGTGCCGCCGGCGGTAACGCGGGCGGAGGCTGAGATTTCGGTCCCGGCGAGCAGGGGCTGCCGCCCGATCCGCAGCGACGCGGCGGTGGTGGCCACCGACGAGGTGCCGGCGCCGATGGCGGCGGCGACCGTGCCGAGATCTCGGGGCTGGTTGTCCCACGTGGCGACGACGGTCCAGTTGCCCTGGTCGGCTTGGTCTATCGCGCTGCGGGGGGTGGTGGCTTGGAGGAGGGTTGCGCCGTTGTCGGATCCGGCGAGGCGGGCCGCCCACAACTCGCCGGTCGGCAGAACCAGCGAGAAGGTTGCGTTCGTCGGGATGCCCTCGAGCGTTGCCCGGACCTGCGCGACGCGGCGCGAGAGTTGACTCCAGACCCCCGAGACAAGCGCCGGCTCGGCGGCGACGGTCACCTCCGAGTCCGAGGAGATTTCCACACCCGATTCGAACAGCGCAACGACGCGAGCGGTGAACGCCCCCGCAGCCGGGTAAACGTAGCTCACCGATGACGCCGATGCGCCGACGTTCGAGCGATCGCCGTTGCCCCACTCCACACGCCACCCCCGCAACAGCCCCGCGACCCTTGCGTCAATCGCCAAGCCGAATGTCGACGCCGTCCCCGCGACAACGCCGCCCGGCGCCGCCAACACCGGCCGCGCATCGATCGCGTCGACCGACACCTCCACCGAACGCGCCTCGCCACCGGGTAGAACGCCGATCACCGTCGCCGCATACGTACCGGCCGACGGAAGGGCGCGACTGGCGAACGTCGCCGCCGCCGGAAGTTCCTGAACCAACCCGTCGGACCACTGCACACGCCAAGCGCTGCGGTTCACCGTCGCCAGACCCGTCGCCCCGAACTCGACCCGGGCCGAACCGCCCACCACGCCCACCGAAGCAAGGGACACCGACACCAGCTCGCTGCCCGAATACACCGTGATCGACGTCGAACCCGCCGCGATCGCCCCGCCCACGAACGACGCGCGCACCATCAGCGAATACTCACCCGCCGCGGGCGCAACCACGCCCACAGACGGGTTGATCGTCGCCCAGCTCGCGCCGCCGTCCCACGAAGCACTCCAAGAACTCACAGGACGCAACAACACGTCCGTATAGCTCAGTACCAGCGGCACATTCCACCCGGACACCGTCTCCGACGCCGCCACCACCGTCACCTGCGGAACCGCCGCCGCCGCAACCGTCACCGACGACAAAGCCGACGCCCACACCCCGTCCGAATCCGCGGCCGAAACCCTGATCGATCGCACGCCAGCCGTCTCCCACACCCGCGACGCCGACGTCGCCGAACCGGCGAGCGTTTCGCTGGAACCGTCACCCCAGTCAACAGTCCACGAAATGATCGGGTCCACGCCCGTGTTGCTCGCCGAGAACGCAATTACATACCCCTCGCCCGCCTGCGACGACACCGGAGCCGACAGCGTCACCGTCGGCGCAACCACTCCCACCGACAAACCACGCGACACCGTGAACGAACCGTCCTCGTCGATCACCGTCACCCGAAGGTTGTACGTCCCGTCGTCGAGGTAGGTCTTTACGCCCGACGTCATTCCAGCTGAGTACGTGCTCGTCATCCCGTCGCCCCACTCGACGCGCCACAGCACCAGCGTGTCCGCGCCGGGGTCCGTCGCCGTGAACCCCAGGGTGAACGGCACGCCCTCCAGCAGGGTCTGCGGCACCGTCAGCGACACCACCGGCGCAACGTTGGCAACCATCACCGGGAGAGTCGTCTGGTAGCTCCCGTCCTCGTCGGTCGCCGTCACACGCACAACGAACGACCCGTTGTCCGCATACGTCTTGACAGCCGACGTCGCCGAACCCGCATACGTCCCCGTCGTCCCGTCGCCCCACTCCACCATCCAAGCCGAAACCGTGTCCGCACCCACATCCGTCCGACCCAGGCTCAGCGTAAACGGCGAACCCTCCATCGGATTCGCGCTCCCCGCCACCAGCAGCGTCGGAGCCACGTTCGCCACCGCCGCCGTCACCGTCTGCACGTACGAACCGTCTTCGTCCGTCGCCGTGACACGAATCGAGTAGCTCCCGTTGTCCGCGTAAGTCTTCACGGCCGACGTCGCCGACCCGGCGTACGTCCCCGTCGTGCCATCGCCCCACTCCACCTTCCAACCCGAAACCGCGTCCGTACCAACGTCCACGGCTGAGAAGTTCAGCGCAAACGCCCCGCCCTCGCGCAGCCCCGTCGGCACCGACACCGTCATCACCGGCGCGACGTTCGCCACCGCGATCACCGTCTCCCCGGAGTACGCCTGCCCGCCCACCGTCGCCGTCGCCCGGGCCGTGTAGCTGCCGTTGTCGGCGTAGGTCTTCGTCGCCGAAATCACCCCGCCGGCCAGCGCACTTGTCGAACCGTCGCCCCAGTCCACCACCCACCCAGAAACGGTGATCGACACGGCCGAACTTGCCGAGAAGTTCAGCGTCACCGGCGAACCCTCGCGCGCCCCGCCCACAGTCGTCGCCGAAACCACCACCGCCGCCGCCGTCACGCCCACACTCCGGCTGACCGTGAAGTTCCCGTCCTCGTTGGTCGCCCGCACCTGCACCGAATACGTCCCAGCCGCCGAATACACCCGCGACGCCGAACTCACCGATCCCGCAAACGTGCTCGTCGCCCCGTCGCCCCAAGTCACCTGCCACGCAGAAACCGTGTCCGCACCCGGGTCCGTCGCCGAGAAGTTGATCGCATACGTCGCGCCCGCCGCCACCGTCGCAGGGCCCGTCACCGTCAGCGTCGGCGCCACATCGGCAATCGTCAGTGGCAGCGTCGTCTGATAGCTCCCGTCCTCGTCCGTCGCCGTCACACGCACCGAATAAGTGCCGTTGTCCGCGTAAACCCGCGTCGCCGACGTCGCCGTACCCGTGAAAGTGCCCGTCGTCCCGTCACCCCACTCCACCCTCCAACTGGAAACCGTGTCCGCACCAGGGTCCGACCGGCTAAAATTGAGCGTCACCGGCGACCCCTCCACCCGCGTCGCCCCAGCCGAGACTGTCAGCGTCGGCGCAACGTTCGCCACCGACACCGATAGCGTCGTCTGATAGCTCCCGTCCTCGTCCGTCGCCGTCACACGCACCAAATACGAACCATTGTCCGCGTACACCCGCTGCGCCGACGTCGTCGATCCGCTGTAGAAGTTCGTCGTCCCGTCACCCCACTCCACCCTCCACTGCGACACCGTGTCGGCGCCAGGATCCGTCTTCCCGAAGCTCAGCGTGAATGCGCTACCCTCGCTAGGGTTCGCGCTCCCGCTCACCAACAGCGTCGGCGCAACGTTTGCCACCGTCGTCGCCAGCGTCGTCTGGTAGCTCCCGTCTTCATCCACCGCCGTCAGCCGGACCGTATAACTCCCGTTGTCCGCGTACGTCTTGTTCCCGCTCAGCACGTTCCCCGCGAAGGCGCTCGTCGTCCCGTCGCCCCACTCCACCGTCCAACCCGACACCACGTCCGTCCCCGGGTCCGTCGCGCCCCAGTTGAACGAAACCGGCGTCCCCTCCAGCCGCGTCGCCCCCGCCGACAACGACAGCACCGGCGCAACATTCCCCACCACCACCGCCATGCTCGACTGGTAACTCCCGTCCTCATCCACCGCCGTCAGCCGGACCGTGTAACTCCCGTTGTCAACATAAGTCTTGCTCCCACCCACCACGTTCCCCGCAAACGTGCCCGTCGTCCCGTCGCCCCACTCCACGCGCCACTGGCTTACCGAATCCGCCCCCGGATCCGTCGCACCCCACGCGAACGTCACCGGCGAACCCTCCAGACGCGTCGCACCCGCCGAGAACGTCAGCGTCGGAGCCACATTCGCAATCGACACCGCAGACGTCGTCACAAAGCTGCCGTCCTCATTCGTCGCCGTCAGCCGCACCGCGTACGCACCGTCGTCCGCGTACGTCCTGTTCGCCGACGTGATGTTCCCCGCGTAGGTCGTCGTCGACCCGTCACCCCACTCCACCCTCCAACCCGACACCGTGTCCGCACCCGGGTCCACAGCGCCCCAGGTAAACGACACCGGCGTCCCCTCCAGCCGCGTCGCTCCGGCTGAGAACGAAAGCGTCGGCGCGGCATCGGCAATACTCAGCGGCAGCGTGCTCACATAACTCCCGTCCTCGTCCGTCGCCGTAACACGCACCGTGTACGAGCCATTATCGCCGTAAATCTTGCTCCCGTTCAGCACGCTCCCTGCAAATGTGCTCGTCGTCCCGTCGCCCCACTCCACGCGCCACTGGCTTATCGTATCAGTGCCCGGGTCGGTCGCGCCCCAGCTCACCGTCACCGGGCTCCCCTCCACCCGCGTCGCACTGGCTGACACGCCCAGCGTCGGCGCAACGTTCGCAATCGCCAGCGGCAACGTCGCCAAATACGACCCATCCTCGTCCGTCGCCGTCACACGCACGGTGTAGCCGCCGTTGTCCGCGTAAGTCTTGCTCCCGCTCAGCACGTTCCCCGCAAAGGTGCTCGTCGTCCCGTCGCCCCACTCCACCATCCACCCCGAGACCGTGTCCGTACCCGGGTCGGTCGCGCCCCAGCTCACCGTCACCGGGCTACCCTCCACCCGCGTCGCGCTCGCGCTCACCGACACCGTCGGTGCCACGTTCGCAATCGCCAGCGGCAACGTCGCCAGATACGAACCGTCCTCGTCCGTCGCCGTCAGTCGAACCGTGTGGCTTCCACTGTCCCCATAAATCTTGACCGCCGACGTCACCGAACCCGCGAACGTGCTCGTCGTCCCGTCGCCCCACTCCACCCTCCACCCCGAGATCGTGTCCGTACCCGGGTCCGTGGCGCCCCAGGTCAGCGTCAGCGGGCTCCCCTCCACACGCGTCGCGCTCGCGCTGACCGTCAGCGTCGGAGCAACATTCGCCACCGACACAGACTGCTCGCCCACGTACGACTGCCCGCCCACCACCGCCGTCACCCGCGCCGCAAAAACACCGTTGTCCGCGTAAACCTTCGTCGCCGACGCCACCGAACCCGCGAACGTGCTCGTCGTCCCATCACCCCACGCCACCGTCCACCCCGACACCGTCACCTGCGCCGCCGAGCTCGCCCCGAACCCCAGCGTAAACACCCCACCCTCCACCGGAAACGCGCTCCCCGTCGTCGAAATCGCCACCGGCGCAGCCGACACCGTCAACGCCCGGTTCAACGAATACGTCCCGTCCTCGTCCGTCGCCCGAACCACCACCGTGTACGAACCGGCAGCCGCATACGTCCGCGTCGCAAACGTCGCCGTCCCCGGAAGAACCGCCGAAGTCCCGTCCCCAAAATCCACCCACCACGAACTCACCGTGTCCGCCCCGGGATCGCTGGCCGAGAAATCCACCCGGAACTCCGCCCCCGCCACCACCGCCGACGGCGAACTCACCGACAACACCGGCACGACGTTCGCCACCGCCACCGTCAGGTTCGCGGCGTAACTCCCGTCCTCGTCCGTCGCCGTCACACGCACCGCGTAATCCCCGTCATCCACATACGTCTTGCTCGCCGACGTCGCGCTCCCCGCGTAGCTGCTCGTCGAACCATCGCCCCACTCCACCACCCACCCCGAAATCGTGTCCGCACCAACGTCCGCCCCGCCAAAATTCAGCGTAAACGCAGTCCCCTCACGCACCGAAGCGCTCGCCGAAACCGTCAGCACCGGCGCAACGTTCGCCACCGACACCGGCAGGGTCGCCAGGTAGCTCCCGTCCTCGTCCGTCGCCGTAACCCGCACCGTGTACGCGCCGTTATCAGCAAACGTCTTGGTCGCGCTCGTAGCCGTCCCCGCATAGGTGTTTGTCGTCCCGTCGCCCCACTCCACCACCCACTGACTGACCGTATCCGTACCCGGATCGGTCCTCCCAAAGCTCAACGTAAACAACGACCCCTCCGCCGGCGACGCGCTCCCCGAAACGCTCAGCGTCGGCGCAACGTTGGCCACACCCACCGACGTCGTCGCCAGGTAGCTGCCGTCCTCGTCCGTCGCCGTCAGTCGAACGGTGTACGTCCCGTTGTCCGCATACGTCTTCCCGGCCGTCCGCAAGTTCCCCGCATACGTGCTCGTCGTCCCATCGCCCCACTCCACCGTCCAACTCGAAATCGTGTCGGTACCAGGGTCCGTCGCGCCCCAGTTCAGCGTGAACACCGACCCCTCCACCGCCCCCGCGCTTCCCGACACGCTCAACGTCGGAGCCACGTTCGCAATCGCCACCGACGTCGTCGTCTGGTGGCTTCCATCTTCATCCGTCGCTGTGATCCGCACGGTGTAGCCGCCATTGTCCCCATAGGTCTTGTTCGCGCTCGTCACGTTCCCCGCGTAGGTGCTGGTCGTCCCGTCGCCCCACTCCACCACCCACTGACTCACCGTGTCCGAGCCCGGGTCCGTCGCCGACCAGTTCAGCGACACCGGCGAACCCTCCTGCCGCGTCGCCCCGAAACTCGCCGCAACCACCGGCGCAACGTTCGCAATCGCCACCACCCGCATCGCCGTCACCGAGCCGTCCTTGTTCACCGACGTCACCCGAACCGTGTAACTCCCGTTGTCCAAATACGTCTTGCTTGCCGACGACGTCGAACCCGTAAACGTGCTCGTCGTCCCATCCCCCCACGTCACCAGCCAAGACGACGTCGCGTCGGCTATCCCGCCAACGTCCGTCGCATTGAAACTCACCGACACCGAAGTCCCCTCCACCCCGCTCGTCGCCCCGCCCAGCGTCACCACCTGCGCCACATCCGTCACACCCACCGGCACCGTCACCGTCGACACCTGCCCGATCGAGTCCGTCACCCGCAACTGCACGTTGTAAACGCTCGGCCCATCCAGCCCCGTCCCGCCCAGCGTCACGCTCACCCCCGTCTCGCTCCCCCGCGCGGCCCCCGCCCCAGTCTCCCCAAACACCCCGTCACCGTCCAAGTCCCACGCATAACTCAGCCCCGTCCCCGTGCTCGCCGCACCCGACAACCCCACCGACCCACCCTCGGGCAAACTATAAGCGCCCCCAGCCGACGCCACCGGCGCCGCCTGACCCCCCCCCCCACTCGCCGGAACCGAAATCGACAACGAAAACTGCCCAATGTCCCCATAATTCCCCGCCGACTTCACCGCCACAAAGTACGTCCCCGCACCCAGATTCGCCGAAATCGTCTCCCCCAACGACGCCGTAGCCGACGACGCCACCAGCGTCCCCGACGAGTTGTACAACTCCAACGTCATATCCAACATCCCCCCAAACTGCGCAATACTCCCCCCCACCGAAACCGCCCCACCCACCGGCACCGTAAACGAAAAGAAGTCCGAATCCGAAGTCTGCCCAATCACCCCCGCCGCCGAATACGAAGTCCCCGACAACGTCAGCGCGGTCGCCGCCCCGATCGAGTTGCCAAAGTCGTCGGCGCGGTAGGTGATCCCGTTCTCAACGCTCGTAATAATGGCAAGATCATCTTGAATAAACGTGGAGCTCGATGGCACGGCTCCGAGCGACCAAGTCCCGCGTGCTGCGGAGTAGCTGTTGCCCATGATCGGCGCACGCAACGAATTACCGGGGTTATATTCGTTGATACGCGTGGTCCCGGACCACAAACTTTGATGGGACAGTCCGATCACGTGGCCGGCTTCATGCGCCGTCGCCTCCGCGACAAATTTTGCGTTCCGGCCCAGTTGGTCAGGGAAGACGAAGGCAATGTTCGATGAGAAGCTCTGGGTAAAGCTTCCGCGACTCGCAACACCTCCAGCGGCCACTCCCAACCACGACCCACTTCCGCCGATGATGATTTTTAGAGCAACACGATCTTGCAGCGAGGCCGGCTCTACGGTGGTGACGTTGATGTTGAACGGGGAATACTTCTCGGAAACCCGTGACCAGATCTCCCCGATCGCCGCCTGCTCGGAATCTGAAAAAAGAGTCGTGTCCGAGTCTTGGGTAAACGCCGGAGTAATGCTTACCGCGTTCCAACCATCCCACGTAAACGCTGCCTCACCGTTAAAGTCGAGGTAAATGGTCACTGGCGCGCCAGGCCGCGAGTTTAGTATTGGCACTTGGCTAGACGGGACAGGGGCCAAACTCAAGCCCGATGGGGGTCCGCTCTCAAGCGCTTCAGACATCGCAGAGTCCAAAGGAAGTGGACCGCAACAAAACGTACACCCGCATCCGCCCCCATGTGAGGCCGTCGCACTGCTTACGCCAAACCCCGATGCGTCCATCATACGACGCGGTTCAAGCTGCTCGACCAGACGAAAGCCGGACACCGCACGATTCAGAAAACGCAAACCTCGCCCCCGTAGGGCTCGCTTGGGTATAACCTGCAATGGACTTCCTCCGTTAAGAGCTTGCGGAACGAAGGATGTGATCACATTGCGCCGTAGCCCGGGCAAGGTTGCTTAAGCAACAAACACTCATCCCTAAGAGATGGCCGGCCTCATGTTCCGCACAGACCCTACAGACCACCCCATTTCACTGCCGCAGAAAACTAGGCGGCTTGTAGGCGATTAAAAAGGAGCACTCCATTTTTAATTACGATGGCAAAAAAGAGCACCTCCGTTACCGGAGGTGCTCGACTTCAATTGCAAAATTCTGCGCTAATTACACCGAACGACGCATGCGGTTGCCAGCAACCAAGCCCATCAAGGCCAAGCCGCCCCACACCGCGCCCGGAAGCGGAATCACTTCCGCAGGGGATAGCGACCGGAAGACACCTGCAAATGACAACCCGTGCGGAGACGTACCGCCTTCGCTGTCTTGGAACGTCTCGTTGTACACCGTAAAGGTGATCCAGATCGGCGAGACTGGACCGGTGACGAGCGTGCTCGACAGAACCGCAACACCGCTGAAGTCACGGTAGAAGGAGTTTCCTTGCGGCGGCGCGTTCACGGGAAGGGCTTCGTTAAGGATCACCGCAACCGGGCTGCCCAAGAGGGCAGTCGGCGGGGACAGGTCAGATGGGCCCGTGGAGAACGAGATGTTGACCACATTGTTGTCGCCACTGAATCCGATGTTGTACGCAATTCCGCCACCAGCCAACACCACGTCAGGAGAAAAATCGAGCATCTTCGAATAACGCGTCAGCTGCCGACCCGCCTGCGAGTTGGCAGCAGTGCTGATCCATTCGCCGCGGTAGCCAGCGTTCGATGCCGGATCCGAGAAGCCCGGAACACCGAGGGTCGTAGCGAATTGCGCGACACTCGCGACGTTCCCGTTACCGCCTCCGATCCACGCGTTGTTCGGCGTGGTCACTTCCACCGCCGCATTGTTCGCTGACCATGGACCGAAGGGTCCAACCGTTGCTGGGCCGTCGGTGTCGGTAGCGATTGATGTAAACCAACCCAAGTTGCTCGCCGTCGATGCGGTAATCGTGGCCGCTTGAGCAACTGCGCCCGTAAACGCCATCGCGGCCGCAGCAGCGAGGACAAACATACGCTTCTTCATAACACTCTCCTGTTGGCCCCTTCTTGCGAAGAGGCAGACTACTCACTGGACCAGCGGCCTTTACGGCAACACACCGCAAAGACGCAACGGGCTACTCCACATCTCTTAGCCCGTCGCGGCGGCATTTACGGCCGCCGATCACTGATCCCCCTTTTTGACCCGCACCTGCCTTCGAAAGGACTAATGCAGGTCACTGAACTCGTAAGTTAAACTTATCGGTCATCATTGTCATCCCCCCTTTTTGAGGGGGGATGGCCCAAAAACTTCATTAGGCCTCACTCATTTTGCACCAACAAATCCCTAAGTAAAGACTTATTTGCACGAAAATTTGTCAGATTTGCGCTTAGCAAC
>JBBRUM010000063.1:0-12234 GCA_038247815.1 Tepidisphaerales bacterium
ACGCTGAAGAACCTTGGGCCGGCCCCCGAGCCGAACCTGACGGTGCTGTGGAGCGGGAAACTACCGAAGGGGTTCAAGGACTTCTGCGCGGCGACGAGCATCGCGAGCAGCAGCATTCAGTACGAAAACGACGACCTTATGAGGGAATACTGGGGGGACGACTACGGGATCGCGTGCTGCGTGAGTGCGATGCGAATCGGGAAGCAGATGCAGTTTTTCGGGGCCAGGTGCAACCTGGCCAAGGCGCTGCTGTATGCGATCAACGGGGGAAGGGACGAGCGGACGGGCGAGCAGATCGCGCCGGCGTTTGCCCCGGTGGGCGGGGAGGTTTTGGATTACGACCAGGTGGTGGCGGCGTTCGAGCGGATGATGGAGTGGGTGGCGGGTGTGTATGTCAATGCGCTCAATTGCATTCATGCCCAGCACGACCGTTACAACTATGAGCGGCTGGAGTTTGCACTGCACGACGCGGAGATAGCGCGGACGTTTGCGACGGGGATAGCGGGGCTGAGCGTGGTGGCGGACTCGCTGAGCGCGATCAAGCACGCCAAAGTGCGGGCGGTGCGGGACGGGCGGGGTTTGGCGACGGACTTCGAGATCGAGGGGGAATATCCACAGTTCGGGAACAACGACGACCGGGTGGACGGGATTGCGCGGTGGACGACGGAGACGTTCATGTCGAAGCTGCGGCGGCACCCGACGTACCGCGACTCGACGCCGACGCTGTCGGTTCTGACGATCACAAGCAACGTGATGTACGGGAAGAACACGGGGAACACGCCGGACGGGCGGAGGGCGGGCGAGCCGTTTGCGCCGGGTGCCAACCCGATGCACGGGCGGGACACGGGCGGATTCCTGGCGTCGTGTTTGTCGGTGGCGAAGCTGCCGTATGCGTCGGCGCAGGATGGGATCAGCTATACGGCGTCGATGATTCCGTCGGCGCTGGGGAGGACGGAGGGGGAGCGGGTGCGGAACTTGTCGGCTGCCCTGGACGGGTATTTCGCGGCTCGGGCGCACCACATCAACGTCAACGTGCTGGGAAGGGAGACGCTGGAGGACGCGTTTGAGCACCCGGAGAAGTATCCGCAGCTGACGATCCGGGTGAGCGGGTATGCGGTACACTTCATTAAGCTGACGAAGGATCAGCAGCGTGAGGTGATCGGTCGGACGTTCCACGGTCGGATGTAGCGTGTTGCCCGAGAGAGGTTTGGACGAAAGCCCCGCATGGCCCAGGTGATCAGTGAGAATGCGCGTGCGGGGTTCGTCCACTCGGTGGAGGCGGGGAGTTGCCTGGACGGGCCGGGGATGCGGGTGGTGCTGTTCATGGCGGGGTGTTTGCTGCGGTGCCAGTTTTGCCACAACCCCGACACGTGGGGTCGGGGGGCGCTGGAGGCGCGGTCGGAGGAGGATGTGGTGGGAGAGCTGGCAAAGTACGCGGACTTTTTGCGCGGAGCGGCCGCGGGGGGTGCGGGAGGGGGTGTGACGATATCCGGGGGCGAGCCGATGGCGCAGTGGCCGTTTGTGGAGACGGTGCTGCAGCGGGCGCGGGGGGAGTTGGGGTTGCACACGGCGGTGCAGACGGCTGCGTTTTTGGGGGATCGGGTGAGCGATGCGGGGTTGGGGGTGGCGGATTTGTGGATGGTGGATTTGAAGTCGGCGGACGCCGCGCGGTATCGGGAGGTGACGGGGGTGGAGCAGGGGAATGCGTTGAAGTTTCTGCGGCGGCTTGCGGAGGCGGGTCGGGAGACGTGGGTGAGCTATGTGCTCGTTCCGGGGCTGACGGACGAGGCGGGGCACATTGAGGCGATGGGGGTGTTGCTGTCGGGGATGCCGAATGTGACGCGGGTGGAGATTCGGCCGTTTCACCAGATGGGGAGGGAGAAGTGGGCCGAGCTGGGGTTGGAGTACAAATTGCGTGAGACGGCGACGCCGGGGGAGGAGTTGATTGGGAGGGTGGAGGGGCAGTTGAGGTCGTTCGGGTTGCCGGTGGTGGTCGCGTAGGGACTAGGCGAGGGGGAGGACTTGGCGGAGGCGGGAGATCAGGGGGGGGAGGGCGGCGGTGGCGCGGTGGATGTCTTGCGGGGTGGTGTAGCGGGAGAGGGAGAAGCGGATTGCGCCGTGGGCGATGGCCGGGGGGATGTTCATGGCGCGGAGGACGTGGGAAGGTTCGAGGCTGCCGGAGGAGCAGGCGGCGCCGGCTGAGGCGCAGAGGTTTTTTTCGGAGAGAAGAAGGAGGATGGCTTCAGCTTGGAGCTGGGCGAAGGAGATGTTGGTGGTGTTGGGGAGGCGGAGTGTGGGGTGGCCGTTGATTGAGGTGTGGGGGATGTTGTGGAGGATGAAGGATTCGAGCTCGTCGCGGAGGTGGGCGATGAGGTGGGTGTGGGGTAGTTGGGCGAGGGCTTCGCGGGCGGCTGCGCCCATGCCGACGATGGCGGGCACGTTTTCAGTACCCCCCCGCCGCCCGCGTTCCTGAGGTCCGCCGACGAGCAGGGGTTTGACGCGGATGCCCTTGCGGAGGAACAAGCCGCCCGCGCCCTTGGGGCCATGGAACTTGTGGGAGGCGAGGCTCATGGCGTCGGCGCCGAGGGCGGCGAGGTTGACGGGGATCTTGCCGACGGCTTGGGTGCCGTCGAGGTGGAGGGGGACTTTGGCTGCGCGGCAGAGTTGGGCGAAGGTTTCGACGGGCCAGATGACGCCGGTTTCGTTGTTGGCGTAAAGAAGTGTGACGAGAGCGGTGTCGGCGGCGGTGTCGGGGGCGCCGTCGGGGGTTAGGGCGGAGGCGAGGTGGGCGGGGTCGAGCATGCCGAGGGAATCTACGGGAAGCTCGACGACTTCGTAGCCGTCTTTGGCGAGGGATTGGCAGAGCTCTCGCGTGGCGGAGTGTTCGACGGTGGAGGTGATGATGCGTTTGCGGGGGGCGCGGGCGGAGAGGATGCCGCGGATGGCGGTGGAGATGGACTCCGTGCCCCCACAGGTGAGCAGGAGCTCTGATTCGGCGCAGCCGACGAGGGCGGCGATGTGGCCGCGGGCTTCGTCGATGGCTTGCCGGGCGCGTTGACCGAAGCGGTGGACGGAGGAGGGGTTTCCGTAGAGTTCGGTGAGGAAAGGGGTCATCGCTGCGACGGCGGCGTCGCAGGGGCGGGTGGTGGCGTTGTTGTCGAGGTAGACGATGTCGTCCATGGGTTTACATGGAGTCTAGGGGCTACTTGGCCCAGTCCATCAGCGGGGGGAGGGTGAAAGTTCTGGAGAGGGAGATGGGCGTTGAGCCGGAGGAGGCGGAGCGGTGGATGGCGTCGATGACTTCGACGACGTGTGCGGCTTGCTCGCCGGAGGTGCGGGATTGGCGGGATTCGCGGACGGCGGAAGCGAGTTCGACGACGCCGCGGCCCCAGTCGCAGCCTTTGTGCGGGTCTCGTGGGAGGGGGAGGGGTTTCCATTCGTTTCCGTCGGCCCAGAGTTGGACTTCGGGGGGTAGGTGGTATTCGAAGTTGGAGGGGAGCGAGAGTGAGCCCTTGTCGCCGTGGAACTCGAGACCGGCTTGTTTGGAGTGGTTGTAGAATGCGGTGGTGAGGCGCATGAGCGGGCCGGAGGCGAAGTGCAGGAGTGCGCAGGTCCATTCGGGTCGGGCGGCGCGGAAGGGTGTGCCGTCTTTGGCGACGCGTTCGGGCATGGGGGCGGCGTCGAAGGCTTGGACGCGGGTGATGTTCCCGAGGGCGGCGGTGGCGATCATGAGGGGGTATACGCCGACATCGAAGACGGCTCCGACGGCGTAGAAGGGGGCGGGGTTGGGGTGCCAGACTTCGGGGCGGCCCCAGTTCATTTCGCCGTAGACGATTTTGACGGGGCCGAGGGTTCCGTTGCGGACGGCGCGGATGGCGGTTTGCTGGGCTTCGCCGAGGGCGACGGTGGGTGCCGAGGCGAGGACGAGGTTTCGGGACTTGGCCAGGGCGACGAGGGCCCAGGCGTGGGCGGGGTCCAAGGCTAGGGGTTTCTCGGTCAGGACGTGTTTACCGGCTTGCAGGGCGGCGGTGATGACCGGGACGTGCGCGGCGTGGATGGTGAGGTTGACGATGGCATCGATGGCGGGGTCGGCGAGGGCGGCTTCGAGGGAGGGATAGGCGCGGCCTCCGTAATCGCGGGCGAAGAGCTGGGCTCGGGCGGGGTCGACGTCGTGGCACCCGGCGATGCGGACCTCGGCTGAGTGGGCCTGGAGGGTCTTCCCATACGCCGTCGAGATGTTTCCACAGCCGACGATGACGACGTTGAAGGGTGTGTGGGACATGCTGGGCCTCTGGAGGAATGTTTTGGCGAGTCTACCGGTGTTGGGGTGAAAGGGACGAACGGAGGGGGGGGGAACTTTCAGCCGTTTCGAAACTTCCGCGCGTAGCTGGTGTGGTGGGTAACCATGTCGTACGGTTTAGCCGAAGAAAAGGACAGAATGCTTAACACATCTAACGTGACAACTTTAAACCCGGCGGCGGGCTTTACGATGGTGACCGAGATGATCCGCTCGGAGCTGCGTGAGGTAGACGCGTGTTTCACCGGGGAGCTGGCGAGCGGGATTCCGGCGGTACAGAACCTGCTGAAGTATGTGTCGAGGTTTCGCGGAAAGATGCTGCGGCCGGTGCTGGTGCTCCTGACCGGGAAGGCGGCGGGGAATCTGACGCGCGAGCATATCGTTCTGGCGGCGGTGGTGGAAATGGTGCACATGGCGACGCTCGTGCACGACGACGTGCTCGATGAAGCCGAGCTGCGCCGCAAGGGCGCGACGATCAACCACCTCAAGGGGAACGAGGCGGCTGTGATGCTCGGCGACTTGCTGATCAGCCATGCGTTTCACCTGTGTTCTAGCTTGGAGAGCCAGTCCGCCAGCCGGCTGATCGGGCGGACGACCAATGCGCTGTGCGAGGGCGAGCTGTTGCAGATCGACCAGCGGAACAACTTGGAGTTGTCGGAGGAGGTGTATTTCGCGGTGATTGCGCGGAAGACGGCTGCACTGGTGGCGGCGAGCTGCCGGCTGGGGGCGGAACACGCCGGTGCCGATGCGGGCGTGGTGGACGCGATGGAGCGGTATGGGAAGTCTGTCGGCACGGCGTTTCAGATTCAGGACGACTTGCTGGACCTCACGGGCGACGTCCGCGAGGTGGGCAAGACGCTGGGGATCGACGTCGAAAAGGGGAAGATGACGCTGCCACTGATCCACTTTTTGCGGACGGCACCCAAGGAACACGGGGAACTGCTGCGGAGCCTTCTGCGAAGCCCCGAAGCCGACAAAGGCGAAAAAATCCGCAACCTGATCCTGCCCAGCGGATCACTGGAATACGCCCGGAAGACGGCGGAGAACCTTGTGGCTGAGGCGCGGGAGTGCTTGAAGGTACTGCCAGCGTCGGAGGCGCGCGAAGCGCTGGACTTGGCGGCGCGGTTTGTGGTGCAGCGGGCGGTGTAATGGGATGGGGGGGATTACTTAACGCCGTTTGCGATGAGGGCTTCGAGCCCGCGGGCGGGATTGAGTGCGACCCGACCGTCGCCGAAAAAGACGTTGGTCCCGTGGCGGAGGCTGAAGCCGCTCGTGCCAAGATAGCGGCGACGCAAACGGAGGGTGCGAGGGGTGCTCGTAAGGTGAGCTTCACCACATTTGACCGCAGGGTCAACTGAAATCGCGTTGATCAGGGCGAGTGTATTGACTTCAAAGAGGGTAGAATCGGGGCGGTCGCGGACGGATTCGCGGCGGGCTGGCCGGGAACATCTCTAGTAGGACCCACCCACCTTGAACACGAAGACGACCAACCTCTCCGAACGCCTTGAAGACGTCCGACATCGCATCGCCACCGCAGCCGAGAAGGCGGGCCGAGCGACCGGAGACGTCACGCTCATCGCCGTGACCAAAACCGCGCCGCCCGACCAGATCCGCGAGCTGATCTCGCTGGGCGTCGCGGACTTTGGGGAGAACAAGGTTCAACAGCTTCAGCAGCGGGCGGCGCAGATCAATGAGTACCACGCACGACTCGTCTCCCGGGGGGAAGCCGTCGACCGGGGCGTGCCGGCGAAGTTGCGGTGGCACATGATCGGGCACCTGCAGCGCAACAAGGTCAAAGTCGTCCTGCCGCTGGTGAGTGTGGTGCACTCGATCGACTCGCTTCGCCTCGCGGAGGAGATCGATGTCGCGGCGGGCAAGCTGGCAACGGGCAAGAAGGTCGCGGTGATGCTGCAGGTCAACTCCAGCGAGGAGCCACAAAAATACGGCGTAGCCGTCGGCGCAGCCTTGCACCTCGGCGAGCAGATGGCCGACATGGAGCACGTGCAGCTTGTCGGGCTGATGACAATGGCGGCGTACGACGCGACCGAAGCGCAGGCGCGTTTCACATTCTCGCGCACGCGGGAAATTTTCGAAGAGATGAAGTGGCACAAGATCGGCGGCGCCGGTTTCCGCCACCTGTCGATGGGCATGAGCGGCGACTTCGAGCTCGCCATCGCCGAGGGTTCCACCTTGGTCCGCATCGGCTCGCTGCTGTTCGGCGGAACCGGCCAAGCCGACGAGAACGACAGCGGCGAAGACTAACCCCCCCCGCTCCACCCCGCCCCGCCCACCGGCCCGCGGCCCACCGCCGCTCTTTGACCCTCGAGACGCACCCGTGAACATCGAAATCGATTTTTTCACACTCTGGCGATGGATGCTGGCGCTGGTGGTGCTGATTTACTCTGGGATTGTGCTCTGGCAGACGGCGGCGGGCTACTGGGTGTGGTTGTCGTCGGGGGATAGATACACCGGGATTTTGCGGCGGTACCTGATGGTGCATTCGCTGCGCGTGCGGGCGCGGGCGTTCGGGGCGGACATTGCGGTGTGTCTGCTGTTGTGCGTCACGCTGGGGCTTTTGGGTTGGTTGCACTGGCTGGGCGTGGGTGGGCAGCTTTGACGTGGTAAGATAGTGGTATGTCCAGAGCGGAGCTTCCCGGTCCGAGTCGGTCTTTGGCGGCGACGAGCGCCGGGGGGGACGACCTGCTCGCAGCTTGGACCGACACGCAGATTCGCAGCGAAGCCGAGAAGCTCGGCGCCGACACCTCCCCCTCCGCCATCCGAACCGAGCTGCTGAAGGCGCTGCACGACCAGCGGCGCCGAATCGTCGCGATGGATGAGGAAGTGATGTCTGGGGTGCTGGCGTGGGCGGGGGTTTTGCCGGGGCCGGCGGCGGCGGGTGAGGGGCTGGCGGCGAGGAAGGAGAGGCTGGCCCGGGCGATCGTGAAGATCAATACGATGCGGTTCGCGGGGCTGAGTCATGAGGGACTGAAGGTGCTGGCGATATTGCGTGGGGTTCCGGTTCGCGGAGACGAGCCGGTGCCCGTGCTGATCGAGTATCTGCGCGCCAGCGAGGGAATGCTGGCGAAGCTGGGGAGGAAGCGGCGGTCGATCATGGGGTTCCTGGCGGAGAAGCTGGTGGGAGACACGCCGCGGCCCCCCGCCGCCGATGCGGGTCCTGCGCCGGCCTGGTCGAAGCGGCTCAAGCACGAGATCGAGGATCAGGGCCTGCTCGGCGGGATCGCCAATCGACTGCGAAAGTCGGCCGACGGGTATGTGCAGGAGAAGCTCGACGAAATCGAAGCCCGGATAGACCGCAAGCTCGACGAGATCGACTCGCGACTGTCGGACTGGCGCGACAAGGAGATCGCCAACCGAATCCGGATCATCAAAATCACACTGTGGGCGACCGTGGTGATCAGCGCGCTCTCGCTGCTGTATCTGTACGTCAAGAGCCATTTACCGTAAGGCGCGTGCATATGGTGGGCGAGTGACGGTGAAGGGCGACGAGATCGAGGCGGCGCTTGCGCGGTGGCCCGAGGGGGCGACGGCGGTGAAAGTGCGCGATTACCGCGAGATCTGGCGAATGAATTTGGGGGATCGGGCGGTCTATCTCAAGTGGTTTCCGCGGGGGGGTGTGGGCACGGTGGCGTGGGCCAAGCGGCTGGTGCGGGGAGACCCGGCGCTGCGGGAGTACGGCAATCTGGTCAGACTGCAGAAGGCGGCCGTGCCGAGTCCGACGGCGGTGGCGTTCCTGTCTGGGGCGAGACTCGGCGGCCGCACGGGCGACGCGGTGATGTCCTGGGCGCTCGAGCCCTCCGAGCCGCTGGATGTGATGCTGCACCGCTGCAAGCGCGAGGGCCTGCCGATACCGGGGCGGCGCGCGCTGTTCGCCGAGGTGATGTCGATTCTTACGGGGCTTCTGCGGGCGAAACTGGGACACTCTGACCTGCACTTTGGGAATTTTCTGGCTCACGCGGGGCGGCTGCACCTGCTGGATGCGTATTCGGTGCACGGGGGCGGGATGACGGTGGGAGACCTCGAGGTGCTCGGTCACGCGGCGCAGAGTCACGCGACGCGGACGGAGTTGCTGCGCGGCTGGCGGGCGCTCACCGGTTCGAACGACCCCCCGCCGCCGGCGGCGACGAAGACGTCCAAGCGGCAGTGGAGGAAAACGGTCGAGCGGGCACTCACGCCGTCGGGTTACGCCGGGCGGATCGAACTTGCCGGCTGGCGGGGGATGTTCTTCAAGCACCACCGGTTTCCGCTGAGACACGCCCCAGCCAGCGGCTTGTCGGTCGAGGTTGGAGACTGGGAGCGGGAGTTTCCGCGACTGTGGGAGGAGGTCTGCGGGGAAACGCTGCGGCCTCTGAAGCGATCGGCCAGCGGCGACGTGTGGGCTGGGGAGGTGGTGCTGGGCGGCGTGCCGGTGGAGGTGGTGGTGAAAAGGCCGCTGCGCAGCAAGGCGTACCGGTATGTGACGGAGATCGGGCGGGGGTCGCGTGCGTGGCGGGCGTGGAAAAAGTCGTGGATGCTCGTTGCGCGTGGGATTCCGACGGCTTGGCCCCTGCTGGTGATGGAGAAGAAGACGCTCGGCGCAGTGGCGGACCAGCTCATCGTCTGCGAGAAGGTGCAGGGCGAGCAGTTGGACGGTGTGGACCTCGACCGGGCCGGCCCGGAGCTGCGCGACGTGCTGCTGCGGCGGGTCGGGCGCGTGCTGCGGCGGATTGACGACACGGGGATCGTGCACTTCGACACCAAGGCGTCTAACATCATGATTCGGGGCGACGAGCTCCTCGGGCCGGGGCCGGTGCTCGTGGATGTGGACGGGGTCCGGGGCTACTCCTGGCGCGGCGAGGGGCTGCGGCGACTCGACCGGTCGATGCGCGACCACCACCCGCACTTTACCGAGACGGATGCGGCGTCGCTGCGGTTCGGCTACGACCCGTTCGCAAACAATGGGGGTGCGACGTGACTTCGATCCCCGTGGGGAACCCGCGCCGCATCCTCCTCATCAAGCCGTCCGCCATCGGCGACGTGGTGCACGCCCTGCCGGTCCTCTCGCTGCTCCGCCGCCGGCACCCCGACGCCGAGATCTCCTGGCTGGTTACGCCCGCGTGCGCGGGGCTGCTCGAGCATCATCCTCTGCTCGACCATGTGATATTTTTCGAGCGACAGCGGCTCGGGCAGGGATACAGGTCGCCGGGGGCGTTGCGTGAGCTGCGGCGGTTCACACGGTCGCTGCGGGAGCGGGAGTTTGATCTGGTGATCGACCTGCAGGGGTTGTTCCGGTCGGGCTGGCTGTCGTGGCAGACGGGGGCGAAGATGCGGGTGGGGCTGGCATCGGCGCGGGAGGGGGCACCGCTGTTCTACACGCACCGGGTGCAAGCCGGGGAGCGTGAGCGGCACGCGATCGAGAAGTACCTCGACGCCGCCGAGGCGCTGGGGCTGGGTCGCGGCCCGGTCGAGTTCGTGTTCAACACGACCGACGTGCACCGACATGCGGTGAGGGAGAAACTCGCTTCGCTTGGGGAGAAGCCGATTGCGGCCCTGTTTCCAGGGGCAAACTGGCTCACGAAGCGCTGGCCCGTAAAGCACTTTGCCACGCTCGCGGAGAGGTTCCGCGGCGCAGGATTCGCGACAGTGGTAGCGGGCGCAGGCGGCGACTCGCAACTCGCCGAGGGCATTCGTCCCGACCTCAACCTCTGTGGCCGGACCACACTCCCCGAAACCACCGCCCTGCTCGAGCGGTCGGCGCTGGTCGTAGCCAACGACACCGGGCCGATGCACATCGCGGCGGCGCTGGGCAGGCCACTGGTGACGCTCTTCGGCCCGACCAGCGAGATTCGTACCGGTCCGTACGCTCGGCCGCTGACCGTGCTGCGCGCGGAGATGCCCTGCGCCCCGTGCTTGTCGCGGAGGTGCAGTCACGTGAGTTGCATGAAGTGGCTGGACCCGGCGGAGGTCTTCATCGCCGCCCGCAATGCGCTGTAGTTACGCGGCGACGTTGGATTGCTCAGCCGGTGCGGGGGTCGGGCCGATGCGGTAGAAGCCCTCAAGGACTGCGCCGGAGGGAATGGCGATGGTGGGGGCGGTGACGCCGCCGGTCAGCTCGGCTTCGGGGCCGATGAGCACCGGGCCGGTGGACACTACGTCGCCCTTGATTTTGCCCCGGAGCACGGCGCCGGCGCACATGATCTTTTCGGCGCGCAGGTCGCCCTTGCGTTCGACGGTGACGGTCGAACAGGTTTCGACGATGCGACGGGCTTGATAGTCCTTGACCCGCACTTCCTCCAGTCGAAGCGCCTTTCGGCACGACTGGCAGGTGACGGAGATCGCCTTGCGGGAGATCTCGTTGGTGTGGTTGCAGTGGATGCACACCACTCGCTGCTTCTCGTCGGAGGAGAAGGCCGGGACGGAGGTGTTGCTACGGATGTCCATCGTCGCCAACCGGTAAGGGGTGAGTACAAACTACCTTTTCACAGCCGAACATTCGCCCGGAGGCTGGGGGCGCCGGAGAGGTTCCGGCGCCCCCGCCAAGGTCGGATCGTTACTTGACCGGGGTCGGGATCGGCGACGACGTCGTCGGGCCCGGGATCGGGGCGTTGAACGCGGGGTTGGTCGCGCCGGTGCGGGGGGCGCGGTTCTTCACCGCTTCCGGGCCGACCGACACGTTGCCCGTGAAAATCGCGCCTTCCTCGACGACCAGCTTGGTCGTGCGCAGGTCGCCCTCGTAGCGGGCGGTGGCTTTGAGTTCGATCCGGTCGGAGGCGGTCAGGTTGCCCTTGACGTCGCCTTCGACGGTGATCGCGCCAGCATCGACGTCAGCCGCCATCTTGGCTTCCTTCGACACCTGAAGCTTGCCGGGGGTGGCGATCTTGCCCTCGAAACGGCCCATCAAACGCATGCCTTTGTCAAAGGTGAGTTCGCCTTTAAAGGTCGCGTCCGGGCCAAGAACGGTCGGGAACGTTTCATTGCCAATCGGGTCTGCCATGGGTGCCTCCGCGTACGACTTGTACGACTTTGGGGTTGGGGGGTTCTTGCCACGGTCCCGTCCAACTCGGACGGGGTTCCTTGGCGGTGACACCAGTCGTATCGGTTGTGACGGTCCCCGCCTTAACGACCGCACAACCGGAATCAGGCGCTTTTCCCACACATTCCCCCCCATCCCCCATCTGCACTCGTCGCCCAAGGTCTCAATGGCCGATAATCTTTACGGAGGCATTAGCAATGGACGTCATCATCGTCGGCGCGGGCGGACACGGGCGGGTCGTACTCGAAATCTTGCGGTCTGCCGGTCAGCACCGTGTCGTCGGTTTCCTCGACGCCGACGAGTCGCTGGCGGGCACGACCGTGATGGGCGTTCCTGTGCTCGGGCACCCGCAGCACCTGCTCAAAGTCCGCGGGAAAGCCAAAGGCGCCATCGTCGCCGTCGGTGACAACCGGGCCAGGATTTCGTACGCGAAACACCTCACTGAAGCGGGATTGGAGCTAGTTTCCGCAATCCACCCGAAGTCGGTCGTGATGGCGTCGGTAAGAATCGGAAGGAATGTAATTGTCGCAGCCGGCGCTGTGGTGGGGACCGAGGCGGTGGTGGAGGATTCGGTGATCATCAACACATCGGCGGTGGTGGATCATGAGTGCGTAATCGGAGAGGGGGCACACATTGCGCCGGGGGCGGTTTTGGCCGGAAGGGTACGGATCGGTGCGGGCGCTTTTGTGGGGCTTGGGTCGCGGATTATCCAATGTTTGTCGGTGGGAGAGGGAGCGGTGGTGGGGGCAGGGGCGGTCGTATTGCGGGACATTGCCGCAGGGGTGACGGTGGTGGGGGTGCCGGCGAAAGTGATCAGAGCAAAGACCTAAAATGGCCGATGAAAGAACCTGTGCTATCATTTGCACAGAGCTATTTTCACACGGAGTTTCCAATGATGGGGCAGCTG
>JBBRUM010000064.1:0-12197 GCA_038247815.1 Tepidisphaerales bacterium
AAGAGCACGGCGATCAAGTTGCTGCTCGGACTGATCTTTCCGACGCGGGGATCGGCGACGGTGCTGGGGATGCCGGTGGGCACGCCGCAGGTGAACGAGCGCATCGGGTTTCTGCCCGAGGAGTCGTACCTTTACCGGTTCCTCAACGGGGAGGAGACGCTGAAATTTTACGGCCGGCTGTTCAAGATTCCGTCGCGGGAGCTGAAGAAGCGTGTCCCCGAGTTGCTCGATGTCGTGGGGTTGGACGCCCGGGCGCGGAAGCGCAAGTTGCGGGAGTACTCCAAGGGGATGGCCCGCCGAATTGGCTTGGCGCAGGCGCTGATCAACAACCCCGACCTGATTTTGCTCGACGAACCGACCACGGGATTGGACCCGATCGGGACGCGGGAGATGAAGGAACTGATCCTCTCTCTGAAGCAGCAGGGCAAGACGGTGCTGTTGTGCAGCCACCTTTTGGCGGACGTGCAGGACGTCTGTGACCGCATCACGATTCTCTTCCGAGGCAAGATGCAGACGCTCGGGGAAGTCAAAGACCTCGTGCAGGTCAAGGACATCACCCAGATTCAGTCCAAGGGTCTCACGCCTCTGCAGCAGGAGGAGGTCAAAAATTTCCTCATTAAAATGGGCGTATCCGACGTCGAAATCACTCACCCGACCACCACGCTCGAAGACCTCTTCATTCGAATCGTCCGAGACAACACCAAAGCCGGTCAAAGCTACACCTCATCGGACGCCTGACCCGCTGCGGCGACCCGTTACCAAGACCGGCCCGCCGCCAATGGTCGCGGGGCTGAGGAGGATCGGGCGGGAGTTGACGGAGTTCTTACCCCGAGAGGGTTTGTATGTTGCCCATGGCCGAGACAATTGGATCACTGACGCCGCCGCTGCCGGCGGAGCTGCCCGCTCTCTTGGCCGGCTACGCATGGTGGCTGCTGCCGTTGGCGATCGTGCTCGTCGCCGCGGGCATTGGGATGCGCGACCTCGTCCGGTTCTCGCTGACGCGGGTTCTGGCCATCGCCTCGGTGTGCTATCGCGAGTCGATCCGCCGCAAGGTGCTGCTGGTGATTCCGCTGGCGATTCTTGGCGTGCTTGTCGTCTCGCAGTTTCAGGTCCCCACCGATGAGCAGGACGCCATCCGTCAGACGATCAAGTTCTGCCTGTTCGCCACGGCCGTGTTGATCGTGCTGACACTGATCATTCTCGCCTGCACGAACCTGCCGCGCGAGATCGAGAACCGGGTGATCTACACCATCGTCACCAAGCCAACGACCCGTTTGGAGATCGTGCTCGGCAAGGTGGCAGGGTTTTCGGCGGTTTCGTTCACCGTGCTTGGGATCATGGGCGTGTTCTCCTACGGTTACCTTAATTATGCGTCGTGGCGATTTCAGGGGGATATCTCCGCGAAGCTTGCCGCACTCGGCGACAGGGAAGCCCAGAAGTCCGACACGGTCGACCCTTCGCAGATCGCGTCGCTTGAACACTACAAGCAGTTCGGGCTGCTGACGGCCAAGCGTCTGGCGTCGGCGTCGAAGGTGTCGGTGGTTTCGTCCGTGCCGGCTCCGGCTGACAAGTACAAGTGGTCCCCATACGTGATGCTGTCCGAGGTGCTCGTTCCGTTTGAGATAGACCGGACGAAGCTTCAAGCGATCCTGACCGCCCCCGAGGGGGCGACCGACCTCCCCAAGGTGTACATGGAGGTCACCGCCACCCACCGCGGGCTGAAGGGGTTCAAGACGGTCGACCCGTCCTCGCGTCCGTTCATCGCCCCGTTGGTCAACCAAGACTCGGACGGGCGCCGCTCGTCGCTGCGGATCGCCCTTTTTTCCCGCAACGCCGAAGCCATGATCGACTCGAGTCAGATGCAGGCCCAGGGCAAGGAGCTGGCTGAGCAGGGCGAGACGACCCTGAAGATCGAGGTCCCCCGTTTGCACGTTGCGACTCTCGCCGCCGAGCCGATTGTCTACATGCAAATCGCCGGGGAGGAAGACGGTCGCGAGTACGGCTTCGGCCCGGAAATCGCCAAGCTGTACGTGGAGTACCCCGACGGCCGGAGGGAAGACTTTCGCTCTTTCCGCGACAAGCTCGACACCACACGGCAATTGGCGATTTACCGCGGGCGGACGGGTCGCGGCGGTCAGCAGATCAGCGGGTCCAGCGAGGGGCTGGGGTCCGCCGGGTTCTTCCAGTTCCGGGGGGTTGAGCTCAGCCCCGAGGACGACCGCGTCGGCGTCGAGGTCCATCTCTCCATCGAACGCTCGGGCTTCGAGTCCGACACCGACGACGTTTTGACGGTGATGGAGCTGACGATCATCAACCGTTCCCCGTCGGCGCAAATTTCCGCGCCCGTCGTCGTCGTCACCGGATACCCGGAGAACAACCGTACACTTTTCCTGAGCGTACCGTATTCCGCCGTGGCCGGAGGCGACTTCGACGTCGCCGTTCGCAGCAAGACCACCGGCCACTTCATCACCGCCAACAACGACGACATCCTCGTGGTCACCGCCCGCCAGCCGTTCATCGTCAACCTGTTCAAGTCCCTGCTGGTGCTGTGGATGATGTCGGTGCTGATCATTGTGATTTCCGTGTTCACCTCTACGTTTCTTTCCTGGCCGATCGCGGTCGTGCTCACGCTCGTGCTGCTCACCGGCCATTGGGCCGTGGAGCAACTGGGCGATTCGCTGGGTTCGGGCATGGGCAATCAGATCGCCACGAACATGGGCATGCAGGATCCGGCGATGGCCCGGGTGGTGTCGCAGTCGGTCGACGGTTTGGCGTCGATGCTGAGGACGGTGGCGGGGTTCCTCCCGGACATCTCGCGGTTCTCGGCCGTGGCCGACATCGAGCGCGGCCTGCTCGTGCCCCCCGCCGTTGTTCTCGAGTCGGCAATGGTGCTGGCGCTGTTCGGGCTGCCGATGCTGGCGCTGGCGTACGTGTTTCTGCGTTACAAGGAGGTGGCGCCATGAGCAGTTCCGCCCAATCCCGGATTCCAATTATCGTCGTACTGGTGGTGTCGCTGGTGTTCTCCGTGGTTGCGCGGCAGATGGCCGTTGGCTACCGAACGCGCGGAACCACAAACCTCAACGCCGCCGCCTCGGGCACGGCTACCCTCGGCAGCTTCGACTCATACGCCCTGGCCCTGCTCCTGGGCGGCCTGCGAGGCCCGTTGGTGATGGTTCTGTGGCCCAGCGCCGAGTCGCAGAAATCCGAACGCAACCTCGAGGACTTCGACACCAAGGTGGAGTGGATCCGCCTCCTCCAGCCCGAGTTCGACTCCGTCCACATCTTCCAGATCTGGAACAAGGCGTACAACATCTCCGTGCAGATGGCCTCGATTTCGAACAAGTACTCCACCATCCTCGACGCACTGAACTACGCCACCGCCGTCGATGCCGAACGCCCCAACAACATCAATGTCATCATGGCCAAGGCGCAGGTCTGGTTCGATAAGCTCGGAAATTCCCAGGAAAAAGTGTACTACCGCGCCCGAGTCCGCCAGGAAACCCAAGCCCGCAACGAGCCCGAGTTCCGCCTGAACACCAAGGTCGTCGGCAGCCTCAAGCTCGACCCTCTCCTCGACGCCGGGGGCAACGTGCTTCCCGGATGGGTCACCCCCAAAGGCGGGGCTGCCGCCACGGCGCCCCTCAGCCTTGACGCGCCCGACGGCTCGGAGCTCCAGTACCTCAAAGCCTTTGAACCGTTCCCCGATGGCCTTTCGCCCCTCACCATCGGATACAACCATTACAAGCGCGCCCAGGCGCTGCAGACCTATGGCAAGCAGCGACACCTTCAACTTTCCGAACTCGTCATCGACTCGCGCCCGGCTCTGGCCCTGAAGTCATGGGCCGAGGAGGAGTGGGAACGCGGCCGCCGTTTCGAGGCGCAGGCCTTCGAGGAACTAGTCCCCACTTCCGCCGAACGCATCGACATCGAAGCCGTCACCGCCAGCGTACTCCCCACTAGCACACCCCCCGACCTCGTCGCCGCCCAAAAAGCCGTCTACGCCTACAACCGAGCAGCACAAGTGGGCCAAGCCGCACTCGTAGAGTACAGCCGCCACCTCTCCAAATACCTCCAATCCGTCGCCACCTACCGCTCCCACCAAGACACCATCGAGGCCCTGATCCTTGCCGCCAAAGCCGACCGCGACTTCCTTCAGGGCCAAATGGCAACCGGCGTCGAACGCCAGCGCCTCCACGCCGCCGCACGCGAAAACTACAAACTCGCCTCCGAACGCTTCGCACTCATCGCCGTCCGCTACTACATCGACGAGGAAGTTCTCGCCCAACTCCTCCCCCCGGACGTCTCCCGGTTCCAACTCCAGCCCGACCCCGACCGCCCAGAGTTCCTCACCCGCGTCGCCATCCAAGCCGACCGCATCCAACGCAATCGCGAAGGCGGCCCAGACCAACACCTCGAAGACCGAGCCGAGTACATGCAGTACCTCTCCCGCGTCAACATCCGCAGCGCGATGTTAAAGTAGGCTGCCCGCTCTTTCGCGTCCCCCCTCTTCCCATCCTCCGACCAGTCCTGATCCGAGTCCCAACACCTCTGAGAAAATCCGGCAGAACCGCGCCGCGGCTGAGGACACTTGGCGTGGCCATCCGAGCGCGTTTAAAAATCGATGCACGCGATATAGAAACGATTGCCCTCCGCGGGGACCCAGAGTATAACCGCTGGATGTCGGCGGCGGACCGGTCGGTCCCGCACCTCTCTTGCAACATTTCTCGGGTGTCTGCCGATGCATGCCTTTCCGATCCTCGAACCCGCGGAGAACTCGTGACGGCGATGAAAATCCCCTGTCGGTATCTGTTGTGCATCCTTGTCGCGTTCGTGGCGTTCGGACTCTTTCCGTCCGCCGCCTTCGCCGGTGAAGCCAAGCTAATCATGCCCGACCTGAACTCGTCGAAGTTCTTCGGCGGGTCCATCGGCGGTCACACGCTTCTGAGTTTCGGTTTAATCATTTGTGTCGCGGGCTTGATCTTTGGTTTGGTCATCCAGAACCACCTTAAGAACCTTCCGGTGCATCGCTCGATGCTCGAGGTCTCCGAGACGATCTACGCGACCTGCCGCACCTACCTCGTCACCCAAGGGAAGTTCATCCTGATCCTTCAGGTGTTCATTGGCTCGGTGCTCATCGCGTATTTTGGCTTTTTCGCCAAGGACGCTGCCGGTCAGCCGCTGGGGTTCCTCAAGGTCTTGACCATTCTTCTCTTCTCCTTCGTGGGCATCGCCGGGAGCTACGCCGTCGCGTGGTTCGGCATCCGCGTCAACACCTACGCCAACTCACGCACCGCCCTGGCCTCGCTCGCCGGGAAACCGTACCCCGTCTACGCCATCCCCCTCAAAGCCGGGATTTCCATCGGCATGGTGCTGATCAGCCTCGAGCTTTTCATCATGCTTTGCATTCTGCTTTTCATGCCCGCCACCTACGCCGGCCCGTGCTTCATCGGATTCGCGGTCGGTGAGAGTCTTGGGGCAGCCGCCCTTCGCGTCGCCGGCGGCATCTTCACCAAGATCGCCGACATCGGCGCCGACCTGATGAAAATCGTGTTCAACGTCAAGGAAGACGACGCCCGCAACCCCGGCGTCATCGCCGATTGCGTCGGTGATAACGCGGGCGACTCAGTCGGCCCGTCGGCCGACGGCTTCGAAACCTACGGCGTCACCGGCGTCGCGCTGATCACGTTCATCCTGCTCGCGGTGCCCCAGGGCGTCGGCCAGGTCGGAACGGTGGGCACGAACCTCGCCGTCACCCTGCTCGTGTGGATCTTCGTCATGCGCCTGGTCATGGTCATCACCAGCGCCGCCTCGTACCTCATCAACGAAGCCTTTACCAAAGCCAGGTGGGGCAACGCCCGCGCCGGCGGGATGGACTTCGAACGCCCCCTGACCAACCTCGTCTTCCTCTCCTCAGCCCTCTCCATCGGCGCGACCTACCTCGTCTCGTACTTCCTCTTCGCCGGTAAGCTCACGGACGACTCGCTGTGGTGGAAGCTCTCGACCATCATCAGTTGCGGCACGATCGCCGGGGCGCTCATCCCCGAGTTCACCAAGGTTTTCACCTCCACCCACTCCCGCCACGTCCGCGAGGTGGTCGACGCTTCCAAGGAGGGCGGGGCATCGCTCAACGTGCTCTCCGGTCTGACAGCTGGCAACTTCTCCGCGTTCTGGCTGGGGCTGGTGATTGCGACTCTGATGTGCGGGGCGTACCTCATCTCCAACCTCGGCGTGGCCGGGTTGCTCCTGCCGCACCTCGGGTTTGCCTCGGCGGTGTTCGCCTTCGGCTTGGTGGCGTTCGGTTTCCTCGGCATGGGTCCGGTGACCATCGCCGTCGACTCGTACGGACCCGTGACAGACAACGCGCAATCCGTGTACGAACTTTCCCTCATCGAGCACATCGACGGCGTCAAGGACGAGATCAAGCGCGACTTCGGGATCGACGCCGACTTCGAAACCGCCAAGGGCCTCCTCGAGGAGAACGACGGCGCCGGCAACACCTTCAAGGCCACCGCCAAGCCCGTGCTCATCGGCACGGCCGTCGTCGGCGCAACCACCATGATCTTCTCGATCATCCTCGTGCTCATGGAATCCGTCGCCCGCGACATCGGCGGCGGGGGTATCGGCACCGAAGTCTCCGCCGCCTCCACCGCAGCCGCCCAAGCCGTCGTATTCCAAAACCTCTCCGTGCTCCACGCCCCGTTTCTGCTCGGCCTGATCATGGGCGGGGCGACCATTTACTGGTTCACCGGCGCCACCACCCAAGCGGTCGTCACAGGCGCGTACCGCGCCGTCGAGTTCATCAAGAAAAACATGAAGCTCGATGAGGGCTACGCACGCGCCAGCCTCGAAGACTCCAAAAAAGTCGTCGCCATCTGCACGCAGTACGCCCAAGCCGGCATGTTCAACATCTTCATGGTCGGTTTCTTCATTACCCTCGCCTTCTCCTTCACCGACCCGTATTTCTTCATCGGCTTCCTCATCTCCATGGCCACCTTCGGCCTGTTCCAAGCCGTCTTCATGGCCAACGCCGGCGGCGCCTGGGACAACGCCAAGAAGGTCGTCGAAGTCGAAATGCGGATGAAAAACACCCCCCTCCACGCCGCCACCATCGTCGGCGACACCGTCGGCGACCCGTTCAAGGACACCTCGTCGGTGGCGATCAATCCCATCATCAAGTTCACCACGCTCTTCGGCTTGCTCGCCGTCGAACTAGCCTTGGAGCTTCGATCCCCCGAGCACCTCGGCCCGCAACTCATGCTCGTCCTCGCCGCCGCATTCTTCGCCGTCGCCCTGTTCTTCATCTACCGCTCGTTCTACGGCATGCGGATCAAAAGCTACGGCTGATGTCCCACCCCCAAGCCGCTTTTTTCCCCTTCCGCCCCTCCCTTTCCGCACGTCTCCCGACTGCGTAGACTGCTCACCTTACAGGAGGTGTGTCATCGCAAAAGCGGGTAAAACTACCAAGTCCGTGAAGTCGCCGCAAAAGGCCAAGTCCGCCCAGAAATCGCCCCCCAAGTCGGTCCCGAAGTCTTCTCAGAAGTCGGCCCCGAAGTCTGCTCAGAAGTCTGCTCAGAAGTCTGCCCTACCCCGCAAGCCCGCCAAATCCGCCAAGGCTGCGCCCGCGAAGAAACCCAAATCCACCTTAAAAACATCCCCCAAGTCCCTTCCCGCTCCCAAACCCGACGGCTACACCCTCGGCCCCCCTACCACCCCGGCTTCCTCGGTCACCTCCGCGCCTGACAACGTCAAGAAAGCCGCCCCGGAAGACTCCCTCAGGTTCGCCCTCGAAGCCGCCCGCCTCGCCGTCGCCGACAAATGCCAAAACGTCGTCCTCCTCGACGTCAAAGGCCTCTCCCCCGTCACCGACTATCTCGTGCTCGCCACCGGAACCTCCGGCAGGCAAATGGCGTCCACAGCCGACGAAATCATCCAACTCGGCAAAGACACCGACTTCCGCCCCCTCTCCTCCAGCGGCCGGCAATCCGAAACCTGGATCTGCGTCGACTTCGTCGACGTCCTACTCCACCTGTTCAACGCCGACTCCCGCCAGTATTACGACCTCGAATCCCTCTGGGGCGACGCCAAACGCGTTGAATTCGCGGAGAAGTGATCGTCGGGTAATCGCGAACACTTTCGCACCCCTAACCGCAGAAGCAAAGAGAGGTCGGCGACGAATTCGCCGCCGACCTCCCACACTTGATCCCTGAGCCTTTAACTTCAGCCTTGGCTGGCTACGCCCCGTGGCACTGTTTGTACTTCTTGCCGCTGCCGCAGGGGCAGGGGTCGTTTCGGCCCACTTTTTCGTCGTCGTTGACGATGGGTTTGGTGGCGACGGGGATGGATTCCTGGGCGGCTTGGGGGGGGCCGTCTTCGGCGGGTAAGCCGCCGGTGGCTGCGAGCTCTTCGCCTACGCCGTAAGAGTCTAGCGTGGCGTGGGTCGCGGCGATTGGCTGGTAGACGCTTCTGGCCGGGGCCGCGGTCATTACGCGGGCGCGGAAGATCAGGTCGGTGACCTTCTCGCGGACGGCGATCATCATTTCGTCGAAGTAACGGAAGCCCTCTTTCTTGAACAGAATCCGCGGGTCCTTCTCGGCGAAGGCGTGCAGCCCGATCCCGGACTTGAGAATGTCCATCGCGTAGAGGTGGTCCTTCCACGACTGGTCGAGGATCTGCACGAGCACGTACTGCTCGAGGTCGGTGAGTTCGCGCCGGAACATGCCGCGGACCTTGTCAGTGATGAAGTCGCGACGCGACGGGGTTGCGCCGGTTTCGGGGTCGGGCGAGGGGACGACAGCCTGGGCCAGCAGGCGCAAGCCGAAGCGATCGTTGAGCCTCTTGGCCACCTCGTCATCACTCGGCGAACCCGCGAGCACCGTCTCCACGATCTGCCCAACGCCGCCGTCCTGGAACACCTGCGTTTGCAGCCCGATGAGTTCGTCCCGCAACTGCCGAACTGATTTCGAGCGAATGTGCTCGATGGCCAGATCGACGCCGTACCGCTGCATCGTCCATTGGCGGATGAAATCGGCTGCATACGGGTTGTCAGTCGAGGCGTCCTCCGCGCCGAATGCGAACAACAGCACATGCTCCACCGGGTACTCGAGCTCGCGCCGGGCGTACGCCGCCCGGGCCTTAACGATGATCAGCGTCTCGATCGCCTCAGCCGACTTCGGCCGGTTGTCCCGCACGTCCTCGATGAACTCCTTCGGATCGATGTCCAAACCGAATTTGTCCCGCGCCCACTGCGCCAGCTCCGTCTCCGAATACAACTTCTCGAGAAACTTCGTCAGCCCCGACACGTCCGCGGTTTCAATCGTCGCAATCGCGAGATTCTGCACGTAGTCCAGAAGTTCGCGTGGGTTCATCTTCTTCATCGCGGACACCGACGGCTCGATGTGGTACCGCTGCCGGGCCCACGTCGCCAGCCCGCGCAGGTCCCACGTCGCCACGTCGTCGTCGTTCTCGCCAGCGAACTCGCCGAGCGTGTTGCCCAGCGTCGTCTGCACCTCGGTGCGGGCCGCGTTTTTCACGAACATCTCGAGCTCGGTGATGTTCCGCTGCCCGTAGATGTCCGACGCCTCGACCGGCACTTCGAAGTTCTGCTTGGTCCACTCCGCCACCATCGTGGCGACGTGGTCCTGCGTGATGTATTTTTCAACCGCGTCGCGGACGGCGTCGCCGATCATGTCCCAGATGATGGCTTCGACTTTGTCGCCGCGCAGAATGCGTTGCCGCATGCCGTAAAACGTGATCCGCTGGCGATCCATCACCTCGTCATAGTCGAGTAGGTTCTTCCGCGCGGAGTAGTTCCTCTCTTCGACCTTCATCTGGGCGCGCTCGATGCCCTTGGAGATGCGTTTGTCCTCGATGGCTTCGCCTTCCTGCATGCCAAGGAACCCGAGCACCTTGATCGTCCACTCGCCGGCGAACATCTTCATCAGGTCGTCCTGCAGCGAGACGAAGAACCGCGAGCTTCCCGCGTCGCCCTGACGTCCCGCCCGGCCACGCAACTGGTTGTCGATCCGCCGCGCCGTGTGCCGCTCCGTGCCGACCACATGCAACCCCCCCGCAACCTTCGTTGCAGGCGTGAGCTGGTAGATCTGGATCAGCGGCGAATCGGGCTCGATCACGAGCTCCTTGTCGGTCTTCCGCTGCTTGATTGTGTAGCGATGCCCCTTGCCCGCCACCGCCTCGATCTTGGCTACGTCAAAGAATGACGCGGGGGTCGGTTTGATGTCCGTGCCCCGCCCGGCCATGTTCGTCGCGATCGTGACGTTGCCCACCGTCTCTTTGTGCTTGTTCTCGTGCTGCAACCCAGCCAGCGCGACGATCGACGCCTCCTTCTCGTGGAACTTCGCGTTGAGCACCTCCTGCTGAATCCCGTATTTCCTCTGCAACAGCGCCGAAAGCATCTCCGACTTCTCGACCGAAGTCGTCCCCACCAGCACCGGCCGCCCCGCATCGGAGTGCGTCTTGATCTCGTCAATAATCGCCTCCCATTTCTCGTGCTCCGTGCGATACACCCGGTCGTTGTAGTCCGCCCGCACCCGCGACCTGTTGGTCGGAATGGTCACCACGTCCAGCTTGTAAATCTTGGAGAACTCCTCGGCTTCGGTCTGCGCCGTCCCGGTCATGCCCGCCAGTTTTTTGTACAATTTGAAGAAGTTTTGCAGCGTAATGGTCGCCAGTGTCTGCGTCTCTTCTTTGATGGGGACGCGTTCCTTGGCTTCCACGGCTTGGTGGAGTCCGTCGGACCACTGGCGGCCGGTCATCTTTCGGCCGGTGTATTCGTCGACGATGACGACTTCCATGGTTCCTTTTTGCCCGCGTTCAACGACGTAGTCGCGGTCGCGTTCGTACACGACGTGGGCGCGGAGGGATTGCTCGAGGATGTGCGGCCACTGCATGTTGTCGCCGAGGTAAAACGATCCGACGCCGGCCGCTTCCTGTGCGGCGGCGATGCCGATGTGGGTCATGTGGGAGGATTTTTTGTCGAGCTCGACTTCGTAATACTGGGTGAACTTGGAGCGCTCGGCTTCGGCGGCGACGAGCTTCTCCGTGATCTTGTCTCGGCGGTCGCGGGCGGTCTCGATGGCTTTCTTGTCGCCGCGGGCGCGCTCCATGTCGCCCTCGGCCGCTTTGATCAGTCGTTTGCACTCCTGCACGTCGCGGTCGGCGTTGGAAAAGGGGAGTTGGAGGTCGAGGACTTTCCGGACGACGGCGTCGGCTTTGCGGTACTTCTCGGCGTCGTCGTGGGCCGGGCCGGAGATGATCAGCGGGGTGCGGGCTTCGTCGATGAGGATCGAGTCGACCTCGTCGACAATGGCGTAATCCAGCGACCCCTGCACCTGCTCGGCGAGTGTCGACTTCATGTTGTCGCGCAAAAAGTCAAAGCCGAACTCCGAGTTCGTCCCGTAAGTCACGTTGCAGTTGTACATCTTCCTGCGGTTGTCCCCGCCCGGGTCCATGTCCGATTGGATAAATCCGACGGAAAACCCGAGCGCCTCGAACGACGGGCGCACCCACAGCGCGTCGCGGCGCACAAGGTAATCGTTGACCGTGACGACGTGTGCGTGGAATCCCTCCAGGGCGCGGAGGAAACACGCCAGCGGCGCGACGAAGGTCTTGCCCTCACCGGTGGCCATTTCGGCGATGCGGCCCTCGTACAGCACCAGCCCTCCGAGCATCTGCACGTCAAAGCACCGGGCCCGGAACGGCGGGCGCGACTCGGGGTACAACGCGCGGATCTCGTCGTAGACGATGTTGGGGATCTCGACCGTGTTCCACGCGACGCCTTGCTGGATGATGCGGTCTTCAATGTCGGCGTAGGTGTTGAACGCTTCGTTGGACTTGAATTGCTCGGGGTTGAAGTTCTCCTCGGGGTTAAACGCCGAGCGCATTCCGATGTTGCGATCCATCGACTCTCGGATGATGGCGAGGGACACGGGGAGGTGGTCGGCGAGCTTGAGCTTGCCGCTCTTGAAATCGGCGTATAGTTCCTGCGTTTTGGCGCGGAGCTGTGCGTCGGTGAGCTTGATCATGTCGGCTTCTGCGGCGTTGATCAGGGCGACGATCTTGCGATAGCGCTTGAGTAAACGTTCGTTCCGCGAACCGAAGACTTTGATAAGGAGCTTTTGGATTGCTGCGTTCATGGAGGGACTCCGCCCCGGTGGTTGGGGCAGTGATTTCGGGTTGTG
>JBBRUM010000065.1:0-12062 GCA_038247815.1 Tepidisphaerales bacterium
ATGCGTGAATCTGTCGGATCTTACTCGAGCTAAGCACCTGACACAGGTGACCATCCGCCACGCCCCACTGACTGGATTTGGCTGGGGTGGTGAGTCTGGCGGTTGTACGGCTGGCTTGCCCCGTACAACTGACCAACCGTGCGGAAGCTCAAGCATTGAGGGATCGAGATTAAAGTTTGAGACCTTAATCACAGGCCCATTCGCACGGTGTAATCCCAGAATGAATGGTTTCGTCGGGTGAACCTCAACTAAGATGAGCGACCCAATGATCTCTGCATGGCTTCTGCTAACAGTCACGCAAATGCGAGTCATTCCGCCGCACTCAACCGCAAGTAGAGTCGATACCGACACACGATCCGCCTCAATTCTGGTACGAACAACGAGTCCTAAAACTCCACCAAACAGTTTCCGATTCAGGATTTGCAGCGGGGCCACAACTCGATCCATCGCAACCCGATCGAAGCAGCCGTGCCGAGGCCAAGGCGGACCGAGGTCATCGAGCCAAACAGACCCCCCATTGTGCCTGACAAAGTAGACATCCGCACTGCACCTTGGGCACCTCGATGGCTCCCTCCAACCACTCGACTCAAACGAGCGAACCACATTCGGCGGATGTACCGGGGGCGGTCGACGCCAAGACCCGCCATCGCCACCTCCACTGCATCCACCACTAACGTGCAACGGCACGCGTCGACCGTCGATGTATCTAAATTCTATCTCACCGCCACATTGGTCGCACGTTTTGGATCGCATTGCGGGCCTCGGTGACCACGGCCTACCACACTAATGTCAAGTCCTTAATTCCTGCTCCAGCGTACGCGCTAATCTATTCAAACAGCCACCTACTCCGGACTAGCCGACTGTAATCGCATCAGCGCCCGACCACAAGAGATTTCTCGCTCTCACCACTCCGCCCACTCCCCCCCCTACCCTCTTCTCCTGTAAGGTCCCCCCCCGAAACCCTTCACTTCTCCCCCAACACTCTATTGCCCAGAAAACTTCGCATCATCGTCGGTGGCATGGTCGGCCAGTTCCCCCTTGGCGGGGTGGCGTGGGACTATTTCCACTATGTCCTGGGTCTCCACCAGCTCGGCCACGAGGTGTACTACCACGAAGACACCTGGGTTTGGCCGTATGACCCCAAACTCGGCTATCCCACCGACAACCCCGAATACACCGTCAATTTCATCCGAGACTTCTTCGCCAAGTACGCCCCCGAGCTTTCCGAGCGATGGCACTACTGCCTCCTGCACGAAAAGCACTTTGGCATGACCCGCGAGTCCTTCGACGACGTCGCCCGCTCAGCCGACCTATTCCTCAACGTCTCCGGAGCCTGCTTCTTCCCCGACAGTCTCTCGCCCCACTGCCTCAAGGTCTGGATGGACACCGACCCCGGCTACAACCACATCCGCCTCGCCACCAAGCCCGACTGGGCCGAGAACATCGACCGCTGGATCGCCCAGGTCCGCGCCCACGACAAGCACCTCACCTACGCCGAAAACATCCTCGCCGACGACTGCCTCCTCCCCCGCCTCGACTTCCACTGGATCCCCACCCGACCCATCGCCACCCTCCCCGAGTGGGCCGCCGTCAAAGATGCGCCGATCGCCCCCGCCGCCCCCCTCACCACCGTCATGTCCTGGGACTACTTCCCCGGCAAGCTCGAGCTCAACGGAACCCAGTACCACGGCAAGCCGCCCGAGTACGAAAAGTTCCGCCACCTCCCCGCCCGCTCTTCCCTCCCCCTCGCCCTCGCCGTCGGCGGCCACAAAACCCCCACCGAGCAGATCAAGTCCGACGGCTGGCAGCTCATCGAAGCCCGCGCCGCCACGCTCACCCCCGAGTCCTACCAAGCCTTCATCGCCGCCTCAGCCGGCGAGTGGTCCATCGCCAAAAACGTCTTCGTCGCACTCCGCACCGGCTGGTTCTCCTGCCGCACCGCCTGCTACCTCGCCTCCGCCCGCCCCGCCGTCGTCCAAGACACCGCCTGGTCAAAATACGTCCCCTCCGGCTCGGGCGTCCACGCCTTCACCACACCCGATGAGGCCCTCGCCGCCATCGACACCCTCCGCACACACCCCTCCCGCGAACGCGCAGCCGCCTACGCCATCGCCGACGAGTACCTCTCCCCCCACGCCGTACTCCCCAAAATGCTGGCAGACCTCGGCTTGGCCTAACGCATCGCTCATTTGCCCCCCCGGCCACCCCGCTTGTATCCTCCTCCACCCTACTGCCCCCGCCCTGCTTCCCGCACCTGAATTCCGACAACCAAACTCCAGAGGTTCCCGTGCTCATCGTCATGCAATCCAACGTTTCGCCTGAGCACATTGAACGTGTCATCGCCGAAATCACCCGCATGGGCTGCACGCCCCACCTCTCCGCAGGACGCTTCAAAACCATCATCGGAGCCGTCGGCGAGGAAGCCAACCTCGACCAATCCCACCTCGCCTCCCTCGACGGCGTCGAGAACGTCGTCCCCGTCATGAAGCCCTACAAGCTCGCCTCTCGCGACTTCTCACCCGACGACTCCATCGTCTCCGTCGGCGGGGGACTCACCCGAAAAATCCTCATCGGCGGCGCCCACGCCGCCGTCATCTCCGGCCCTTGCGCCGTCGAAAACGAAGAAATGCTCCGCCGCATCGCCGTCCTCGTCAAAGACGCCGGGGCAACCATCCTCCGCGGCGGAGCCTTCAAACCCCGCACCTCCCCGTACTCGTTCCAAGGCCACGGCGAAGATGCCCTCCGCTGGATGCGCTCCTGCGGCGACGACCTTGCCATGCCCATCTGCACCGAAGTCATGGACACCCGCCAGGTCGAGCTCATCGAACGCTACACCGATATGTTCCAGATCGGCGCCCGCAACATGCAAAACTTCGACCTCCTCCGCGAGGTCGGCAAGACCCGCAAGCCCGTCCTCCTCAAGCGCGGCTTGGCGGCAACCGTCAAAGACTGGCTCCTCTCCGCCGAATACATCCTCTCCATGGGTAACCGCGGCGTCATCCTCTGCGAACGCGGAATCAAAACCTTCGAAGACTCCATCCGCTACTCCCTCGACATCACCTCCATCTCCGTCGCCCAACACCTCTCCCACCTCCCCATCATCGTCGACCCCAGCCATTGCGCCGGCGTCCGTCAACACGTCCCCTCCGTCGCCCTCGCCGGCATCGCAGCCGGCGCCCACGGCGTCATCATCGAAGTCCACTACCGCCCCTCCGAAGCCCAATGCGACGGCCCCCAAGCCATGCTCCCCGAATCCTTCGCCGAACTCATCCTCAAACTCCGCCAAATCGGCGACGTCGTCGGAAAAACCTTCGGCGACACCCCCCACCCAGCCGCCACGGCCGCTGGCGGCAAGGGCGGGCTGTGGGGGGCGACCGTCGAATAAAGCTCCAACTTGGTCCTCACTTGGCCTTGGAAACAGTGTAAGCTTTCGCAGTTACAGGGATTGCTTACATGTCCACCTTGGCCAACCTCCTCACTGCCGATGACCTCCTTCGCCTTCCAAGTGGTGGTGACCGCTACGAACTCGTGCGAGGAGAACTCCGCACCCTGGCATTGGCTGGCTATGAACACAGTAACGTGGGTAGCGAATTACTCATGCTTCTTCGGCAATTCGCCAAGACCAATTCCCTCGGTGGAGTCTTCGGGCCAGACCTAGGGTACATCTTGTCTCAAAACCCCGACATCGTTCGTTGTCCAGACGTCTCGTTGATCCGGCAGCAACGGCAGCCCGAGGCGCGGCTTAGCAAGTTCTTCCCCGGTGCCCCAGACCTCGCCGTCGAAGTCCTCTCTCCCCCAGACACCGTCGACGAAGTCGAAGAAAAGCTCGCTGACTACTTCGCCGCAGGCACCCACACGGTCTGGGTCGTCAAACCGCGCACCCTATCCATAGACGTCTGGACCGCCGGAAAACTCGCCCTCTCCCTCCAGCCCGACGACTCCCTGACCCACCCCCAACTCCTCCCCGGTTTCGAGTGCCTCGTTCGCTCCATTTTTCAGTGACCGCGATCACCACACTTTTGCGGCCCGTACCCACCACCACTGTTCGCTCGCGCTCGAGCACGCCGTCACCAGAGGAGAAATCGCATTGGAACCGCTCGACTACTTCCAAGCCATCCCAATGTGGCCCCGCCCCTAATCTTCTCCCCCGCGGTTGTTCTGTGGCTTGCCTCAATTTTCGGAACCGTCTTCCTCGCTGCTGGAATCTGCTTTTCGATCGAGGTAACGACCTCTTACGACGACCTCGACTCAAGGCGACACCTCCAAGCCCTTGGAAAGCTCCGCACGGATCTCGCGGATAAGCATCAAGGCGCCTGGCCTCAGTCGCTCAAAGAGCTCCCTGCCAGTGATCTTCCCGTCATTTGGCTCTCACATCGCTCCTGCTTCACTCACCTCTGCGGCTGAGCCTCCCACTAAAACCCCACAATCGTTATGGCACGCTTCAAACCGCTTTTCGACGGCGGCGAGAACGTTCTGTTCGCAGACGGAAGCATCCAATTCGTGATCGACGCCAACCTGCCGAAAGTGCTGGCCAGATCCACCCGACTTCGCGTCACGTCAACAACGAAACCCACATCGTCATGGTTGCGATGGCTCATCCCGGGATGACTTTGACCCCACCGTTTTCCCATCCCGCAACGCTTCGTTCCCGCCACGCATGCTCCACCTTGTCGCACGCCCGCACGGCGCCTTGTGACGCCCTTCACCTGCCCCTATCCTCCCTCTCACCATGCCACGCACCAACTTCGTCGCCGGAAACTGGAAGATGAACACCACCAAGGCCTCCGCCATAGCGCTGGCCAAGGGGGTCGCAGCCGGCGTCACCTCCGACGCAGTCACCGTCGGCGTCGCCCCGCCCTACGTCTACATCGACGCCGTCGCACAAGCCGTGGCTGGGTCGAAGGTTCTGGTCGGGGCACAGGACCTCTACTTCCAGAAAAACGGAGCCTTCACCGGCGAAATCTCCGCCGAAATGCTCGTCGACCTCGGCGTTAAATTCTGCCTCGCCGGGCACTCCGAACGCCGGCATGTCCTCGGCGAAACAGGCGAACTCGTCTCCAAAAAGGCCATGGCGATCTACAACGCGGGTCTAATACTGATCCACTGCGTCGGCGAAAAGCTCGAAGAACGCCAAGCCAACCAAACCCTCGATGTCGTCCGCAAACAGCTCAACGAACTCTCCTCCGAGATTGATGACCCCGCCCGGCTGGTCATCGCCTACGAACCCGTCTGGGCCATCGGCACGGGCATCAACGCCACCTCCGCCCAGGCGCAGGAAGTCCATGCCTTCATCCGCGCCGAGCTCGCCCACATCTACGGCACCCACTTCGCCCAGCGCGTCGTCATCCAGTACGGCGGCTCGATGAAGCCGGAAAACGCCAAGGAATTGCTCTCCGAACCCGACGTCGACGGCGGCCTCATCGGAGGAGCCGCCCTCAAACCCGACACCTTCCTCGCCATCGTCAGCGCCGGGATCTAGTCGTCCGACACCCAATGTTGACCTTGTTCCCGCAGGTTTACCAACCTAGGATCGCCGTCCCATGTCCGCAATTTTAGAAACCCTGCTATTGCTGTTCTTCGGATTCACCAGCTTGCTGCTGATCTGCGTGGTCATTATTCAGAAGGGCCGCGGCGGCGGGCTGGCGTCGGCCTTCGGCGGCGGCTCGGGCACCGCAACGGCGTTCGGGTCAAAAACTGGCGACGTGCTCACTTGGGCGACCTCGGTGATTTTTGGCGTTTTTCTCCTCATCGCCATCATCCTCAACCTCATCGCCAACTACAAAACCAAGCCCGTCTTTGTCGCCCCGCTCACCCCAATCGGAATGACGCCGCCGGCTGCCCCCGCTGCCATCCCGCCGACAACGCTGCCCGCGCCTGAAGCGCCCTCAGCCCCCGCTACCCAGCCGTAGCGTCCCCGGGTCGAGTCCGCTCACTTCTTCTTCCCCTGCGTTTCCCTCGATAGTCTCACCCAGGACGGCATGATCGTTTCCATGACAGGTTTCGGCGACGCCTCCCTCGAACGGGACGGCACGCACTATTCCGTCGAAATCCGCTCGCTCAACAACCGCTTCTTCAAGCCGATCATCAAGCTCCCCGACAACGTCTCCGTCCTCGAACCCGAAATCGAGTCCACCCTCCGCGAAAAACTCCAGCGCGGGTCGATCACCTTCATCCTCAAAATGAGGGTCGAGTCCGCCGACGCGGCATACGTCATCAACACCGCCGCCCTGCAGGCCTACATCAAACAACTGCAGGCCTTCTCGGGGCCCGGAACCACCATCGACCTCGCCGCCCTCCTCGCCCTCCCCGGAGTCACCCAAGACCCCCACGACCAGTCCGAGGAACTCGCGCGCCACGGCACCGCCATCCGCGAATGCTATAAAGCCGGAATCGAAAAGCTCCTGCTCATGCGCCAACGCGAAGGCCAAGCCCTCTTCGCCGACCTCATGAAACACGCCGCAGTCGTCACCACCAACCTCGCCGAAATCTCCAAACGCGCACCCTTCGTCGTCGAAGACTATCACCGCAAACTCACACAACGCGTCAACCAGCTCATCGGCAAGGCCGAACTCAAACTCGGCGAATCCGACCTCATCAAAGAAATCGCCCTCTTCGCCGAACGCGCCGACATCTCCGAGGAAATCCAACGCCTCTCCGAGCACATGCGCTCCTTCGAACACGAGTGCCGCTCCGGTGAGCACGCCGGCAGAAAACTCGACTTCATCACCCAGGAAATGCTCCGCGAAGCCAACACCATCGCCTCCAAAGCCAACGACGCCCAAATCGCCCGCCACATCGTCGAAATCAAAGGCGCCATCGACCGCCTCAAGGAACAAGTTCAAAACGTGGAGTAAAGCCCAACATGGGTCCAGTTCATCGCGGACAACTTATCGTTCTTTGCGGCCCGTCGGGCGTCGGCAAGAGCACGATCTCGCGACTCCTCGCCGAGACGCAAAAGGTGCATTATATCGTTTCCGCCACCACCCGCATTAAAGAGTCGGGTGACGACGAAAAAAAGATCTACGACCACGTCACCAAGGACGAGTTCTTCCGCCGCCTCGACGCCGACCAATTCCTCGAATACGCCCAAGTCTACGGCAACTACTACGGCACCCCAAAACACCCCGCCCTCGACTACCTCTCCGCCGGCGAAGACGTCCTCCTCGAAATCGACGTCCAAGGTGCACTGCAGGTCCGCTACCAACATCCCGAAACCTTGCTGGTTTTCATCCTCCCCCCCGACGAACCCACCCTCCTCCAACGACTCACCGACCGCGGACGCGACTCCGAAGACGACATCGCCAAACGCTTCCGAGCCGCCAAACGCGAAATCCACATGGCCAAAGGCTCCCGGGCCTTCGACTACATGGTCATCAACGCAGACCTTTCCCACGCCGTCGACGAGATCGTGCGTATCATTCGACATAAGCGGTCGGCAGGGATCTGACAAATTAAGCGCTAACCTATTGAAAGACAGGCAATTATGATTGAAGCACTCAAGGACGACTCGATCGTCAACAAAGTCGGCGGACGGTTCAAGCTCACCGCGCTTATCCAGCGGCGCATGATCGAGCTCATGGAAGGCTCCCGCCCTCTCGTCGAGCGCGGGCACATGTCCGACCTCGAAGTCGTCATCCAAGAAGTTCTGCAGGACAAGATCACGATCGATTGGGAAGCTTCGGGTATTCTGCCTCCGCCGTCGGCCAAAAAGAGCAGATAGGCCCCGAGGGGATTGAAAACTCGGATGACAGTCGCGCACGCCGCGCGGCTGTCGTCTGTTTTCCCGAGCCCCTACAGGCCGTAAGATTCCCAAGACCATGGCATACCAAGACTTCAACGCCCCCGAGGAGGTCCGACCGCCCGAAGCCGTCCTGAAAGGACGCGAGGTGATCGTCTGCGTCTGCGGGGGCATCGCTGCATACAAGGTCTGCGACGTCGTTTCGAAGCTCGTGCAGCGCGGCGCGGGCGTGACCGTTTGCATGACGGCTGAGGCACAGAAATTTGTAACGCCCCTGACATTCGAAGCGCTGTCGGGACGGCCCGTGCGAACCAGTACCTTCGACCTGTCCAACTCGAATGACACCCAGCACATTTCGCTGACGGAGAAAGCCGATCTCATGCTCGTCGCCCCCGCGACGAACAACGTCATCGCGAAGGTCGCAGCCGGGCTGACTGACGACATTGTGTCATTGATGGTGTGCGCGTCGGCGTGCCCGGTGGTGTTCGCGCCCGCGATGAACTCGCGGATGTGGGACCACCCGATCGCCCAGGAGAACTTCGCGCGACTGTCTCGGATTGGTTACCGGTTCATCGGACCGGAGTCGGGCTGGCTGGCATGTCGGAATGTGGGAAGTGGACGGTTGTCGGACCCTGCGAAGATTGTCGAGGAATTGACGCGCATGCTGACCGTTCCCGGCGAACTGCCAACGGTGGTCGGCGCCGAGTTGGTTGAGGATTCGGAAGACGACCAGTAAGGCCGCGGGGCGGAGGGCTGACGATGGGCGAGTCTTTCCGGGTGCTATTGACAGCCGGGCCTACGCGCGAGCCGCTCGACCCGGTGCGTTATCTGGGCAACAGGTCCTCGGGGCGGATGGGCGTGGCCATCTCGGCTGAGGTGCTTCGGCGAGGGTGGAAGTTGGAACTGGTAAGTGGACCGACCGAGGTGGCGTTTCCCGAGGGCGCGTACGAGCGCGACCGGGTGGAGACCGCGGCGGAGATGCTTGCAGCGGTTGTGCGACGGTTCGGAGGATGCGACCTGTTGATCATGGCGGCTGCCGTGGCGGACTACCGGCCAAGGGCGGTGTCGCAGACCAAGCTCTCACGCGCGTCGGGCCAAATGACCCTTGAACTCGAACCGACAGCCGATATCGCCGCGGAGGCCTGCCGCCTCCGGGGACCTTACCAGCGCGTCGTCGGGTTCTCCCTCGAGCGAGAAGGCGACCTCTGGCGTGCGGAAACGAAAATGCGAAACAAAGGGCTGGACATGATTGTGTACAACCCGCTGGGGACCATGTCGTCCGGAGACGTCACCGCGACGCTGCTGTTCCCGAACTGCGACCCGCAGCCATTCGAGCCGATGAGCAAAGAGAAGTTCGCCGGTGTGCTGCTGGACCACGCGGCGCGTCTGTTCGCGGCCGCGTAGTCGAGATTCTGTGGCGTTGGGGTTGCCGGCGGGCGGTGGGCAGGACTTTACGGGCGTCGTTTGGCGATGCGTTGACGGACGGCGTCGAAGACTTCGCGGGGGATGCGTCTTCGGCCAGCCCGGCCGAGGGTGATGTACGGCTTGGACGAGCCGTGGAAGTCCGAGCCGCCGGTAGCGAGCAAGCCGAGGCGCCTTGCGAGGTCCGAGAGGTGGTCGATGAGGCTTTCGCGGTGGTCGGAGTGGATGACCTCGATTCCGTCGAGGCCTTGGTCGGCGAGGGATTTTATGACGGTCATGAGCTGTGCGTAGTTTTCGCGGCGGAGTTGGGAGGGGTGGGCGAGGACGGCGACTCCGCCGGCCGAGTGGATCATGGCGATGGCTTGGCGGGAGGTGGTGGTTTCCTTGTCGACGTAGAAGCGTCCGCCCTGTCCGAGGTAGAGGTTAAACGCTTCCCGCACGGAGCTCACGAATCCCCGGCGCACGAGAATCGCGGCGAGGTGGGGCCTGCCGACGGTTCCGCCACCGGCCTCGGCGAGCAGTTCCTCCTCGGTGACGTCTATTCCGGCGGATTGGAGGAGCTCGATCATCCGGGCGTTGCGTCCGGTGCGTCCGGCGATGAGTCGACGGGTGAGCTCGTGGAGCGCGGGCGAATGGATGTCCACGCCATAGCCGAGGAGGTGCATCGTCCCCGGGCGGGGAAACTCGCAGGAGATCTCGATACCCGGGAGGAAGTCCAGGCCCTCGGCGGCGGCGGTGGCGGCGGCTAGGGCGCAGCCGGCGACCGTGTCGTGGTCGGTGAGCGCCATAGCGCTCAGCCCGGCGAGCTTCACCTGCCGAACCAGTTCCTCGGGCGGAAGGCTCCCATCGGACGCCGTGGAGTGCATGTGCAAATCGACAAAGGTGTTCACAGCCGAATCTTAGTCGTTTGCGGTATCATCGACACCCCGTGCCCCCCCCACGCCCCAACATCCCCCTTTTTCCTCCCGCCGCCGCACTGGTCTACACCAATGAGCGCGGTGATTTGACCTTCTCGCCCACCCCGGTCGCCGTCACGGTGGACCTCCCCGGCGTCAAGACAGTCGAGGGCGACGACGCCCGCGTCCGCGTAAGTCTGGCTGTTCGCGTTCCCGCCGGTGAAGCCGACCGCCGAGTCATCCGGCAGACCCTCATGTCCGGCAAATCCGCAGTCACCCCAGCCGACGTTGCGACGGCCTTGCTCCCGCGACTGGTGTCAGCTCTGGGCGCTACGGCGCTGACGGCTGAGCAGTGGACCGCGGTGTCCCCCGAGCTGGTGCAGCGGTTTAACAAGGCGGCTGCGACCGGGGCTTACGTAACGGGGCTGGAACTTGTCGGCGGAGATGTTGCGGTGACGGCGGAGGTCCCGGCGTACGTCCTGCGACAGTCAGAGGAGCGGCGAGCCAAGGCGCGACAATTGGAGGAACATCGCCGGCTGGAGTCCGCCGAGCGCGTGGGCACGGTCATGCGGGACCTGCGGGAGAAGAACATCGCGTTTTCAGACGTGCTCGGGCAGGTGGGCGCGGAGGAGGGGCAGTCGCTGCTGCTGTCGGCGCTGGGAGACCGAGGCACGGTGGCGGGCCGAGTCTGGTGCGTGGCGGGGAGTGCGCTCGTGGAGTTGTCGGTGAGATCGGGCCGGTGGGACACGGTGGTCCGCGAGCTTCCGGGGGATCTGGGTCCGCTGCGGTCGGCGTTTGCGGGGGTGGGTGGGGTGGGTGTAGGCGAGTTGCTCGTTGGGGCACGGGACGGAATTTGGCTGGTGACGCCGACGACGGCGTTCGCCTACCGCGACACGGCGATGACGACGGAGCACGGGTTCTCGGCCGTTACGCGAAGCGGGCGAGTGCTCTGGGGCACTCACCGCCAGCGCGGCCTCGTGTGGTGGGACCAAGCCGTTCCGGAAACGCCTTCGGGAATGATTCGGCCGACGGTGACCTCGCCCGGCGCAGAGATCTCTCCGCCACGGCCCCCCCCGCTTCCGGGAATGATGCCCGCGTCGACGATTCTTCGGACCGAGGTGGTGGCGACCGGTGCGCCCGCGCTGCCGGGGTCGTTTTCGGCTGTGCTGGCGTGGCGTGACGACGGGGTGCTCGTCGCCGGGGCGTCGCTCGAGCGGGTCAGCCCGGACGGAACTCGCACGCCGCTGGGGGTGCTGACAAGCCGCGTGCTCCTGCTCGCCGAAGCCGACGGCCGTGTCGCCGCGGTGTGCGAAGACGGGATGATCCGCCTGTTCGACGCGCTGGACCTCCGCCCCGCCGGGGAGGTGCGCATCGGCGAGCCGCTGGCGAGCGCGGGCGTGCTGCCGTGGTCCGGGGGGACGCGGCTGCTGTGCGCGACGGTGTCCGGCGCGGTGGTGGCAGCCGGCGTGTCGGACCCGGTCGTGGTGCGGTACGCGTCGGCGTACCGGGGCATGCGCGAGGTCGCGGGTGGGCCGGGGGTGGTGGTGGCGGTCAGTCCGGACCGGATGCGTGCGGTGCTGTGGGACGCGTGGGAGCCGCGTCGCCCGGTGGCCGAGGTCCACGTGGGCGCGGTCGTGCGCGGGCGCGTAGCGGATGTGACGGTGGTTTAGCTTGGGGCGCGTCGGGCCAGCCGAGGCCCGGTTCAGGGCGGGAGCGCGGCTTCCCCGGTCGGCGGGTCCACCGGCGGGTCGGTTGGTGGATGCAGGGCGGCGTGGACGAAGTCGGTGACGGTTTTGAAGTGGTTGGTGGCGCGGGTGGTGTGTTCGTCGGAGAGAACGTAAAGCACCTTGCGGTCTTTGAGCGCGGTGGAAAGCCGGGCGAGGTTGGCGTCGTGGGAGTCGACGTCGAAGACGGTCTCGAATGCGAATCGGACCAGCGGACGGAGGAACGACAGATAGCCCTGGGTCGGTCCGATGGGGGCGACGAGTTCGGCTGCGTCGCGGGCG